>JAACDY010000202.1 GCA_009936675.1 Bacteroidota bacterium | reverse complement strand
GTTATTTCCTGTATTGAAATGTGCACCATTATCACTGGTGTAGACAATAATGGTATTATCCAGTGCATTCATCGATTTGAGCTTTTGGATCAAACGACCCACCTGTTGATCTTGAAGGGTAATTTTTGCAGCCTGAGCTTGTTCGGCTTTGGGCCAATTTTCTTGAGCATAGCCTAGGGTGTCCCGAATAGGGCCCTCAAAAGAGTGAGGTGCTCTGTAGGACATCAATAAGAAAAAAGGTTTTTTTCGATTCCTCTTTTCAAGAAAATCAATGGCAAAATCAGTGTAAAATGCATCCTTACAATCGTGTTCTTGATAGCGGTAAGGAAAATGCTGACTGTCTCCATTGACCCACAAGCCTGCATTGGGAAATTTTCTTTTACCAAAACGAGCTGACCACTGTTCTTGTGCTGCAAAATCAAAACCGTGACTGAATGCCCAAGTGGCTGGATCATCGGGATTGTCCAAATGCCACTTTCCGATGAATGCAGACTGATAGTTGGCTGATTTGAACATTTCACCCAGTGTGAATTCATCCTTATCCAAGGATACACTTTCCCATTTGTCATCACCAAAATAGCCTGCATTTCCCCGAATGGGGACACGAGTGGCACTTCGCCCCGTAAGTAAAACCGCTCGGGAAGGAGAACAAACAGAATTACCTGCATAGAAGTTGGTAAACCTCATACTTTTCTCAGCTAAGGCATCCAGATGTGGCGTCTTGATGATTTTTTGCCCATAGGATCCCAGCTCGTTGTAACCCAAATCATCGGCCAATAAAAAGACAATATTAGGCCGATTATAACCCTCTTTTTGGCAAGCCGAAAGAGATAGCATTAAAAGGAGAAAGAAAATAATATTATTCTGGTTCTGCATATTGTAACTATCATTTTATTAAAATTATTCTAAAGTTCTGAACGATGAGGCAGGCAAATCCTCTTTGTTAAAAAGATTGATTTTCACGAAGTTTTTCCAACCAAACCTAACTGATTTTGGCTGGGCTACATGTTGGGAGACTAAGCTGATTTGTCTTCCCTTTATTTTTGCTATTGCAGGATAATATATCCCGTCTTCTCCAGCGATTTCGAAATGTTTTATTTCTTTGTCGGGACAATGTAAACCCGACCCCACGTGGTCAAAATCAATCAAGGCTCTTCCCTTTGAAAAATTGACAGACTTGTAAATTGGCCCACAGTGTACCAGCTTCTCAAAACCATAATCTTTGGCCAATGCCCAAAGCGCCAATCGCTCTCCAACGGGTTTTTTTTTGGGTGCATGAATCAATTTTTCATCTCCAATATCGGTAATGACTGCCATTCCCACATTGGGTTTGGAAAGGGTCAACATCTGAGCCTCTCGAAGTTCTGGAGCGGTTTGTTGTTCAGAATTTTTTCCGTCAACATTCGAACCAAAAGGGGCAATTTGTACATAGTAGAAGGGTAAATCGGCTTTATTCCATTGACTTCTCCAACTGTCAATTACAGCGGGGAAAAGGGTCTTGTATTGTTCTGCTCTCGAACGATTGGACTCCCCTTGATACCAAATAAATCCTTTTAAAGCAAAAGGGACTAGGGGAGCAATCATTCCATTGAATAAAGTGGATGGAGAATGAGGATTTCGGGGCATTCTGTCTACCGAAGGCTTAACGATTTCATCAACCCCTGCTGACAACTTATAAAATCGCCCACTGGTCTGATAGGCAACCATTTTGATTTTCCAATCCTTAGCGAAGGAAAAAATCTTTTGATTGTCCTGGTAAATTCCTCGCATTTCATCGGCAGCAAATCCTCCCTTACCCCAAACATCAATAAAACGAATGGCAATCGTATTCTTTCCTTTTTTGAGCAATCCATCCTCCAAAGAATATCGGGTTGAGGCTCTTCCCCAATCTTCTTTCCTTCCTACTTTTTTTCCATTGACAAAAATGGCATAGAGATCATCTGTTTTTCCCAATTCAAAAAAAAGTTTTCCTGGGGGCACTTCATCAATCTCAATTTGTTGTCTGATCCATCCCACTCCATTGAAGTCATTTTTTTCAAATGCCAAAGCTGTTTCCACTGTGTTTACGATTGGCCATGAGCTGTCGTCAAAATCATTAATGAGAAAGGTTTTGTTGCTTTCATCAATCCATTTAAATGAATTCACGCCAATTAAGCTGTCTCTTTCGACATATTTGCGGTTGCTCAACCATCGATTGTAATCGGTTTGGGGATCACTGGCAATTTTCAATCTTTGGGAGGTGTTTTCAAAAGCTTCTATTTTTTCTAAAAAATCAATCCTCGCCCAGCTTTCTGCTGGAGAACCTGACCAACTGGAGTGGATCATTCCAATCGGTATGTTTAATTCTTGATGTAATTTTTTTGCAAAAAAATAAGCTACTGCCGAAAAATCTACCACTGTTTTAGGAGAACAAACCACCCAACTTCCCC
>JAACDY010000201.1 GCA_009936675.1 Bacteroidota bacterium | reverse complement strand
GGTGTCTCAATTTTTTACCCTTAAAATTGGAGATGTAATTTTTACCGGAACACCGGCGGGAGTAGGACCCGTTGCTGCCAATGATGTTTTGGAAGGATATTTGGAAGAGGAAAAGGCATTTACGGTAAAAATAAAATAGTATGAAAGCAGAACTGGTCAGTATAGGAGACGAAATTCTAATTGGACAAATCATAAACACTAATGCGGTTTTTTTGGCCAAGGAATTGAATAGTATAGGGGTTGAAATTGCTCAGATCAGCAGTATCTCTGACCAAAAAGAGATCATTGTCAATGCCTTGGACGAGGCGCGAAAAAGAGCGGACATTATCATCATGACAGGAGGACTGGGGCCTACCAAGGACGATGTTACCAAACATACCCTTTGCGAATATTTTGACGATCAATTGGTCAAGAATGAGCTTGTTTTGGAACATATCGAAAATATTTTTAAGAAATACGTCACCACTCCCATTAGCGATATGAACCGAGAGCAGGCGAACTTGCCCACCAAAGCCACAATTCTTCACAACCGATTCGGTACTGCAGCTGGGATGTGGTTTATGGACGGTGGACAAGTGTTTGTTTCCCTACCCGGTGTGCCTTATGAGATGGAGGCTTTGATCAAAAACGAGGTATTGCCCAAAATTCAACAACAATTTGTTCTGCCTGCCTTGTATCACAAAACCATACTCACTTATGGTTTGGGAGAAAGTGTGATTGCTGAAAGAATCGAGAATTGGGAAAACAATCTTCCAGAGACCATCAAGTTGGCCTATTTACCCAGTTTAGGGAGGGTGCGCTTGCGCCTATCCACCAAGGGCTCAGAATTAGAGAACCTAAAAACAGAAGTAAATGCTCAGATAGAAAAGGTCATCCCTTTGATTGATGACATTTATTTTGGTACGGAAGAGGATCAGTCCATCGAGTTTTTAATTGCCGAAAAATTAAATCAGTTGGGGAAATCACTTTCCTGTGCGGAGAGTTGTACGGGTGGAGCCATCGCCACCCGGTTTACTTCCCAGCCCGGGGCATCTACTTTCTTTAAAGGCAGTGCGGTTACCTATGCTGTTGAATCAAAAACCAAGCTGTTGGGGGTGGAAAGTAGCCTTATAGACAGCTATGGTGTGGTCAGTGCAGAAGTAGCATCGGCTATGGCTTTGGGAGCTCAAAAAATGTACCAGTCCGATTATGCCATTGCAACCACTGGAAATGCCGGACCTACCAAAGGAGACCAAGGGCAGGAAGTGGGTACTGTTTTTATTGGTTTGGCAACGCCCCAGGGAGTAGAAAGCTTGCAATTCAATATGGGGAATAACCGAACCCGTGTGATTCACAAAACCGTTAATCAAGCTTTTGAAATGCTCTACAGGGAGTTGTTGAGGCAGGAGGTCTAATTCTTGGGTAATTTTTTTGTAACTACCTAAAAAAGTGTAAATTTGCATCCTGTTAAAAAACGATAAAAACCATGTCTAGAGTTTGCGACATCACGGGAAAGAGGGTAATGTTCGGAAATAATGTTTCCCATGCCATGAACAAAACGAGAAGACGTTTTGACATCAACTTGATCAAAAAACGCTTTTACATTCCCGAAGAAGATAAATGGATTACCTTAAAAATAAAAGCCTCCGTGTTGAAAACCATTAACAAAAAAGGAATTAGTGCTGTGATTAAAGAGGCTAAAGCTCAAGGCATTTTATAAAGATTAACATGGCAAAGAAAGGAAACAGAGTTCAAGTTATTTTAGAGTGTACAGAACACAAAGAGTCTGGAAAACCCGGAACTTCGCGTTATATCACTACCAAAAATAAAAAGAATACGCCCGATCGATTGGAGATTAAAAAATTCAATCCCATCCTCAAGCGTATGACCCTTCACAAAGAAATTAAGTAGTTATGGCAAAGAAATCAGTAGCAACCCTTCAGACGGGATCCAAAAAGTTGACAAAAGCCATCAAGATGGTTAAGAAAAATAATTCTAGCTCATACTCTTTCGTTGAAACCATTATCAATCCCGATCGTGCGAACGAATGGTTGAGTAAGCAATAAAATCAACTACAATTCAAAATATAAGCTACTTTTACAGTAGCTTTTTTTATTGGTAGTCCTATGAGTTTTTTAAAATCAATTTTTAGTCCAGAAAAAAAGGAGCGGTTAGATCAAGGTCTTTCGGCTTCAAAAAAATCTTTTTTTTCAAAATTGGGAACAGCGGTCGCTGGAAAGTCAAAAATTGATGCTGATCTATTGGACGAATTGGAAGAGGTTCTGATCCGTTCTGATGTGGGGGTGGCTACCACACTCAAAATCATCGATGCCTTGGAGGCAAGAGTGGCCAAAGATAAATATTTGGGAACCAAAGAATTGGCTGAGATTTTAAGAGAAGAAATCACCACCCTTTTACAGCAGCATAATAAGAATGTGGTCAAAGACTTCGATGCGCCTTTGGATCACCCACCCCACGTTATGATGGTGGTGGGAGTGAATGGCGTTGGTAAAACCACTACCATCGGCAAACTGGCTCATCATTATAAAAGGGGCGGGAAAAAAGTCCTATTGGGTGCAGCCGATACCTTCAGAGCAGGTGCCATAGATCAATTACAAATTTGGGCAGATAGAGTAGGCGTTGATTTGGTTAAACAACAAATGGGCAGTGACCCTGCCTCAGTAGCCTTTGACAGCCTGCAGTCGGCTGTTGCTCAAAAAAGCGATTTGGTCATCATCGATACGGCTGGACGTTTACACAATAAGATCAATTTGATGAATGAATTGGCCAAGGTCAAAAAAGTAATGGACAAAGTAGTTCCCGATGCACCCCATGAGGTCTTGTTGGTTTTGGACGGCTCCACTGGACAAAACGCTTTTGAGCAAGCCAAACAGTTTACTGCCGCCACAGAAGTAACCTCATTGGCCATCACCAAACTCGATGGGACTGCCAAAGGGGGAGTGGTAATGGGTATTTCCGATCAATTTCAAATTCCCGTTCGTTTTATTGGAGTAGGGGAGGGAGTAGAGGATTTGCAATTGTTTCATGCCGGAACATTTGTGGGAAGTTTTTTCAGTTAAGTGAGTTATATGAAAGCTATAGAAAACACGCTTTTTGTGTTCGCAGTTCTTTTTGCACTCTTTATCATTGGTCCCGAAGTGGAATCGCCCGATTTGGAAAAACCATTGCCCGAGATCCAACACGATCTGTCTGAATTAAAGGATTGGATTGACAACAAAGAAGCGACTTTTGACAATGTTAAGCCAGGTAATGCTTCACAATTATTTTTCCACGATACGATTCCTCAAAAAACAGCCTATAGTATTTTGTATTTACATGGTTTTTCTGCGAGCAGAGGAGAAGGTAATCCTGTTCATCGCAACTTAGCCAAAGCATTAAAGGCCAATCTATATCTGCCCAGACTGAGCGATCATGGACTGATAGAAGAAGAACCCATGTTGCATTTTACAGCACAACGGTATTTGGATAGTGCCAAAGAGGCATTAGCCGTAGCCAAAAAGATAGGCGAGAAGGTAATTGTGGTATCCAGTTCTTCGGGAGGTACGCTGTCTTTAATTCTGGGAAATGATCCCCAAATTGACGCTTTACTGTTGTTTGGACCCAATGTAGAAATTTACAATCCCGATGCCAAGTTGCTGACCTTACCTTGGGGACTATATATAGCCCGTATAGTTTTGGGAAGCAAATACCACATCATGGATAAAATTACAGAACAAAAGCGGAACCATTGGACTACCCGCTACCGACTGGAGTGTACCTTACACTTGCAAAAGTTGGTGGAAACAGCAATGCGCCCAGAGATTTTTGAGAGGATTACCTCACCAGTTTTTATGGGATACTACTACAAAAATGAAGAAGAAAAAGATGAGGTAGTATCCGTTCCCGCCATGCTCAAAATGTTTGATCAATTGGGTACTCCAAGAGACAAAAAAGAAAAAATGGCTTTTCCCGATGCGGGAGACCACGTGATTATCTCGCATTTGAGTACCCCCAATCATTCTCAAGTCGAAAAAGCAGCCCTGAATTTTTTGGAAGAAAAATTAGGTATAGATTTAAAATAAAGTTAGTCCATTGAGAACCAAAAGTATAAAGCAAAACAAAATCAACGTTATTACCATGGGCTGTTCCAAAAACCTCTATGACTCGGAGGTTTTGATGGGGCAGTTAAAAGCCAATGACAAAGACGTAGTTCACGAGGAAGAAGGCAATATTGTAGTGGTCAATACATGTGGTTTTATCGATAATGCCAAGGAGGAATCCGTCAACACCATTTTGGAGCAAATCCAAAAAAAGGAAAGTGGCACCATTGACCAGTTATTTGTTACCGGCTGTTTGAGCGAACGCTATAAGCCAGATCTGGAAAAGGAAATGCCACAAGTGGATGCCTATTTTGGGACTACCGATTTGCCCCAATTGCTCAAAGCACTGGGTGCAGATTACAAACATGAATTGTTGGGAGAACGTCAAACGACTACTCCCAAAAATTACGCTTACTTTAAAGTTTCTGAAGGCTGTGATCGTCCCTGTTCTTTTTGCGCCATCCCACTGATGCGTGGTAAACACCGCTCTACTCCCATAGAGGAATTGGTGCAAAGAGCTGAAAAATTGGCCCAGAACGGAGTCAAAGAATTACTGTTAATTGCACAAGATTTGACCTATTACGGTCTGGATTTATACCAAGAAAGACGATTGGCCGACTTGCTTCGGGCTTTGGCTAAGGTGTCTGGTATAGAATGGATTCGAATGCATTACGCCTTTCCCTCTGGCTTTCCTATGGATGTGATTGAAGTCATGAAAAATGAACCCAAGGTTTGTAATTATTTGGACATTCCCTTACAGCATATTTCTGATCCCATCCTCAAATCCATGCGCAGGGGAACTACTCAAAAAAAGACGACGGATTTGATTAATAATATCCGAAAAATACTACCCAAAATTGCTTTGAGAACGACACTGATTGTTGGTTATCCCGGTGAGACAGAAGCTGATTTTGAAACCCTCAAACAATGGGTCAAGGCCATGCGATTTGAACGTTTGGGCTGCTTCACCTACAGTCATGAAGAAAATACCCATGCTTATCAATTGGAGGACAATCTATCACAGGAGGTTAAGCAGGAGCGCGCTAATGAAATCATGAAAATACAATCCGAAATCTCTTGGGAACAGAATCAAAAAAAGGTGGGGAAAAGCTTTCGTTGTGTGATCGATCGAAAACAAGGCGACCACTTTGTCGGCAGAACCGAAATCGACTCTCCTGATGTTGACAATGAAGTGTTGATCGATGCCAAAAAGTATTATCTGAAGTTGGGCGATTTTACGGAGGTTAAAATCGTCGAAGCAACAGATTTTGATCTCTATGGTATCCCACTAAACAACAAGGGTGTTGGAGATTAAAAAAACACCCCTATCTTTATCTTAAAATGGTCATGAAAGCGCATCATATTCCCTTCATCGAAACCGGATATTTTTCCGACTTGATGTGCGATTATCTCAATGACAAAAAAGAACTACAGCCCTTTCACAGTGGCTTACCCAGTTTTGAAAATCTTTACCAGCAGGCTTTAAAAAAAAGTAAGGCTTACTCGCCCCAGATCAGGAAAACACTGTGTGATCGTCTGCGAAGCCAGTACAGCAGTGTCAAAATGTCCACCTCGGTGGCTGAGAATCTTCAATTGCTGGAAAACGAAAATACCCTAACAGTTGCCACTGGACATCAGTTGTGTTTGATGACCGGGCCGCTTTATTTTATCTATAAAATTGTCAGTACCATCAAATTGAGCCGACAACTCAAAGACCGATATCCCGATTTAGATTTTGTTCCCATTTATTGGATGGCAACCGAAGATCACGATTTTGAGGAAATCAGCGCTTTTATTTTTCAGGGTAAAAAATTTCAATGGAATACAGAGTCCGGAGGAGCGGTAGGTAAAATGAATACAAAAAGTTTGAAGCCGCTGTTGGATTTGTTCAAAAAAGAACTGGGGAACAGCATCAACGCCAATATATTAAAATCTTTGATCGAAAAAAGCTATGAGGCAGGAGGGGATTTGTCTCATGCAACGAGGATTTTTGTGCATTCCCTTTTTGAAGCCTACGGATTGCTGATCATTGATGGGGATGATGCGAACTTGAAAAAACACTTTATTCCCTATCTAAAAGAAGAATTACAAGAACAAACTTGTGCTCAAAAGGTGCTCTCCCAGATCGAAACCCTCGAAAAAGAGTACAATCCTCACTATAAGCCTCAGGTCAATCCAAGAGATCTGCATTTGTTTTTTTTGGAGGAAGGTAAGCGGCACCGCCTAATAAAAGATGAGCGTGGCTATACATGGGAGGGAAAAGAAGACAGCGTCAGTGCATCAGAAATGATGGATTGGGTAGAGAAATCTCCTGAAAAATTTTCACCCAATGTATTGTTGCGTCCTCTTTATCAAGAGGTCATATTACCTAATATCGCCTATATTGGTGGAGGAGGGGAGTTGGCTTATTGGCTGGAATTGAAATCTTTTTTTGATGCTCAGAAAGTCCCTTTTCCTCTATTGATTTTATGAAATGCAGCCTTGGTGATCAGTGAAAAAAATATCCGTAAAATCAATAAGTTCAAACTGGAATTGAAAGATTTGTTTCTCAAAAGAAATGCATTGATCAATAAAAAAGTAAGGCAGGTCAGTAATATTGATTTGGATTTGTCCCCCTTTAAAAAACTTTTGGAGTCTCAGTTTGAGGCCTTAAACTTACTGATTCAGGAAACCGATGCCTCTTTTGAAGGAGCGGTCAAAGCGCAGAAATCCAAGCAACTCAAGGGAATTGACCATTTGGAGTATCGTCTTCTCAAAGCACAAAAGATGAAACTGAAAGATCAAGTGGAGCGATTGGTGCTTTTGCACGAACAACTTTTTCCCAGCGGACAACTGCAAGAAAGGGTGGAAAACTTTAGTAGTTTTTATCTCGAACAGGGCGATAATTTTATCGAATTTTTGCTAGAAACATTCGATCCCTTATCGGCCGAATTTACTATTGTAGAGGCTTAAGTTTTACCAACATTTTTCTTTAATAAATTCCCTTTTTTGCCAATTCATAACATTTGAATTAATTGTATTTTTGACCTATGCAAGACAAAGTATTGATTCTTGATTTTGGGTCACAATACACCCAATTGATCGCCAGACGTGTAAGAGAACTGTTCATCTACTGTGAAATTCATCCATTTAACAATCCTCCAGAGCATATGGAGGAGTTTAATGCCGTTATACTATCGGGTTCCCCCTATTCGGTTCGATCCGAGCAGGCTCCCCATCCCGATCTTTCTGCCATAAGAGGTAAATTGCCCCTTTTGGCGGTTTGTTATGGTGCACAATATCTGGCTCATTTTTCTGGTGGGGTTGTCAAACCTTCCAATACCCGAGAATACGGCAGGGCGAATTTGTCCTTTATTCAATCGGAGGAATCTTTTTTTGAAGGAATTGACAAAGGCAGTCAAGTGTGGATGAGTCATAGTGACACCATTGATCAATTGCCGGAGGGAGGAATGCTTCTGGCCAGCACCGAAGATGTTAAAAACGCAGCTTATTGCATCGAGGGGGAAACCACTTTTGGAATCCAATTTCACCCCGAGGTTTACCATACCACCGATGGAAAAAAATTACTGGAAAACTTTTTGATCAAAATTGCCGGAATCCAACAAAACTGGACCCCCGACTCTTTTGTGGAAATGACGGTAAAAGAAATTCGAGAAACCATAGGGGACGAAAAAGTGATCCTGGGACTTTCAGGGGGTGTTGATTCTACTGTTGTTGCGGTTTTGTTGCACAAAGCCATAGGCACTCAGTTGCATTGTATTTTTGTTAATAATGGTTTGTTGAGAAAAAACGAGTTCGAAAGCGTATTGAATCAATACGAAGGCATGGGGTTGAATGTCAAAGGGGTTGATGCCTCTGATCAATTCCTCAAGGCTTTGGCAGGGGAAACCGATCCTGAGAGTAAAAGAAAAATCATCGGCAATACTTTTATAGATGTTTTTGATGACGAGTCCAAAAAAACAGCAGGGGTCAGTTGGTTGGCTCAGGGTACCATCTATCCTGATGTCATTGAATCCATCTCTGTCAATGGTCCCTCAGCGACCATCAAATCTCATCACAATGTGGGAGGATTGCCCGATTTTATGAATCTAAAGTTGGTCGAGCCTTTGAAGATGTTGTTCAAAGATGAGGTCAGACGGGTGGGTGCCAGTATTGGTATTGATCCCGAGCTACTGGGCCGCCATCCTTTTCCTGGACCCGGACTGGGCATCAGGATTTTGGGAGACATCACCGCTGAAAAAGTAGAGATGTTGCAAGAAGTGGATGCGATTTTTATCAATGGATTAAAATCTTGGAATCTTTATGATCAGGTTTGGCAGGCAGGTGCAATGCTTTTGCCAGTCAACAGTGTTGGAGTTATGGGAGATGAACGTACCTACGAAAAATGCGTGGCCTTGCGTGCCGTTCAATCAACCGATGGAATGACGGCAGACTGGGTAGATTTACCCTATGCTTTTTTGCAAAAAATGTCCAATGAAATCATCAATAAGGTAAAAGGAGTCAACAGAGTGGTGTATGACATCAGTTCCAAACCTCCAGCGACCATTGAATGGGAATAGTTATCAATAAAACTAAACGTGAAAAAAAATAAAATTCTTTTTCTTGTTCTTCTGTTGTGTGGTATCCTCTTTTCGAACGCACAGCAGACACCTGTGAAGTTTCTATCACACAAGGTCAAGAAAAAAGAGACCATCTTTGGGATCACTCGAAAGTACAATATTACTGAGACGCAGTTGAACGAGTACAATCTCCTATTGAAAAAAGTAGGTTTGAGAAAGCGTATGGTTTTGCGCATCCCTGTTTATCCAGAGGTGGTGGTTGAGAAATTGCCCGAGCCGACGGTTGAGGTAGATCAAAATACCCAAGCCTATATCGTAAAACCCAAAGAGACCAAATGGCGTATCGCTTATAATTTTCAGATGACCATTCCCGAATTGGAGGCTTTAAATCCCCAAATTGTCAAGGGACTCAAAGTAGGTCAGGAAATACGCATTCCATTTGTGGCTACTCAGACGGAGAGTGAAACCCTAGGGCCAAGTTGGGACAGTAATTACAATTACTACAAAGTGCTTCCCAAAGAAGGGTATTACCGCATTGAAAAAAAAATTGGGGTAAGTCGAAAGGTGTTGGATTCCCTCAATCCCAATCTTTTGGAATTGGGATTACAGGTAGGAATGATCCTCAGGGTTCCCGGTGAAGCCAGAGGGAAACTTAAGATTCAGAATGATCTTTTGGTCGCCCGACTTTCTCTTTTGGATTCCCTTAAAGAAGCCCATGACATGGCGCTGGCTCTTTTGTTACCTTTTAAGGCCAAAACCATAGAATATGACTCAATAGAAGACACGCGCAGATTGTTGCAGAGTCGAAATTTACATACGATTTCTACAGATTTTTATTCTGGAGTATTACTTGCCATTGATACTTTGAGTCACTATGGAGTATCGGTTAAGCTCAATGTCTTTGATACACAAAACAGTATTGCTAAAGTCAATGAAATTGTCAATACTCACGACTTTTCCAAAACTGATGCCATCATAGGCCCTTTGATCCCTTCCAATTTCGATTATCTTTCCACTAAGCCTCAAGTGCGTAAGATTCCTAAGGTAGCTCCCCTATCTACCAATCCTGTGGCATTGAGGGAGGCGGTTTATCAATCCGTGAGTCCGAAAAAATTTCTCAGAAAAAAAATGTTCGAGTATTTGGATAGGACATTGAATAGGGAGGATAATATTGTATTGGTGGTAGACTCGTTGAATCGTCCGGTGGAAAAAGAGCTTTTAAAATTGTTCCCCAAGGCAACGGTTTTACGTCCCGAAAAGAGTAATTATTTACTGCCAGATTTGGTCGATTCCCTATTGGTGGACACGCTGCTCAACAAGGTAATCCTGGAAAGTCAAGATTTTTCATTGATCTCCAGTGCCAGCTCTCAGATGAGTGCCCAGCAGTCAGAATCGAGAACGGTTCAGTTGTTTACTACCTATAGGGGAAATGCCTACGAAAATCCCAATCTGTCCCTCAAGCAATTGGGAGATTTGAAATTTACTTATACCACTGACCGATTACCCCTTAAGTTGGGAGAATATAACCATTTTCAAAATCACTACATCAGCAGCTTTGGTAAGCCTCCCAATAGAACGGCCATCCGTGCTTATGACCTTACGATGGATTTGATACTGAGAAAAGCTTATTCAGGGAGCTTAAAATCAACCGACAAGGTTGGGGAAACAGATTATCAGGAGCACCGTTTCCTCTATCGGAAACAAGACAAAAGCTTTGAAAATACAGGCTATTTTTTATTACAACACAAAGATTATGAAATCATCGAGCTTAAGAAATAGCAGAAATGCCTCTTTAGTAATAAGGGATTTTGTAAATTTGAGCCCGGTTAGTCATTGTAGAAAACAAACCGGATGCCGGATATAAAGTATATTTTTGTTACAGGAGGGGTTACTTCTTCCCTCGGAAAAGGAATCATAGCGGCATCTTTAGCCAAGTTACTTCAGGCTCAGAATTTTAAGGTTACCATACAGAAGTTCGATCCCTATATCAATGTCGACCCCGGTACGCTCAATCCCTACGAACACGGTGAATGTTATGTTACCGACGACGGAGCCGAAACGGATTTGGACTTGGGACACTACGAAAGGTTTTTGAACATCAAGACCTCTCAAGCCAATAATGTTACTACTGGAAGGGTTTATCAGAGTGTGATCGAAAAAGAACGCCGTGGTGAATTTTTAGGAAAAACGGTTCAGGTAGTTCCCCACATCACCAACGAGATCAAAGAGAGAATGCAGTTGTTGGGTGAAAGCGGGGATTTTGATATCGTCATTACAGAAATTGGAGGAACTGTGGGTGACATTGAATCCTTACCCTATATCGAATCCGTTAGACAATTGATCTACGAATTGGGAGAGGAAAATGCCATGGTCATTCATTTGACATTGATCCCCTATCTCTCCGCTGCCAGGGAGTTGAAAACCAAACCCACACAACATTCGGTCAAAACCTTAATGGAAAGTGGGATCAAAGCCGATGTGTTGGTCTGCAGAACGGAACACAAATTGACGGAAGACCTTCGGAAAAAATTAGCTCTTTTTTGCAACGTAAAACCCGAGGCGGTCATTCAATCTATCGATGTAGATACCATCTACGATGTTCCTATGAAAATGCTAGAAGAAGGGTTGGATCGTGTGGTTTTGGATCAGTTAAAGCTTACGCCAAAATCAGCCTTGAATCTCGATCATTGGAAGTCCTTTTTGGAAAAATATAAAAACCCCAAGAGAAAAGTAAAAATAGGTTTGGTGGGAAAATACGTTGAGTTGCAAGATTCCTATAAGTCCATATTGGAAGCCATTATTCATGCCGGAGCCATCAACGAAGCTGAGGTGGAGGTGGTGAGCATCCATTCTGAGTTTTTGAATCAAATCAACGCTCAAGAGCAGCTTAAGGATCTTCACGGTCTTATTGTAGCTCCTGGTTTTGGAGGGAGAGGGATCGAAGGTAAAATTGATGCCATCAGCTATGTAAGAGAGAAAAAAATACCTTTTTTTGGGATTTGTTTGGGAATGCAAATGGCGGTAATTGAATACGCCAGAAATGTATTGTTGCATCCCAATGCCAACTCAACCGAAATAGATGAAAATACAGACTACCCCGTTATCGGCTTGATGGAAAGTCAAAAGGGAGTGGTCAACAAAGGCGGTACTATGCGTTTGGGAACTTGGAATTGTGATCTTGCCCAAGGCAGCAAAGTGGCTGAGGTTTATGGAAAACAACAGATCACAGAGCGTCACCGCCACCGTTTTGAGTTTAACAACGAATACAAAAAAGAGGTTTTTGAAAAGGGAACTTTGAAAGTTTCTGGTGTCAATCCCGAAACTGGTCTGGTGGAAATCGTTGAGAATCAAGACCACCCTTGGTTTGTAGGTGTTCAGTTTCACCCAGAGTACAAGAGTACCGTTTCCAACCCACATCCCTTATTTGTCGCTTTTATAAAAGCCAGTATTGACTATCTTAGCCAACAGCAACCGAACTAAAACCCATGGAAGAAAGAAAATTTGATCCCTACCAATTTATTGGATTTGTCCTTATTGCGATGATCCTCACATGGATGCTGTATGTCAATAAGCCCGAGGAGGGTGCAAATCCAGCGGCAGAACCCGATAAAACCGAAGTTGCTCCCCAAGTAGAGCAAACGCCACCCATTCAATTGAACGACTCTCTTCAAAAGATAAACCTACAAAGTACTTTTGGGATTTTTAGCAATTGGATGACCGATCAGGGAGCGGCTACCCAAAGACTCGAAAACAAAAATCTGTTGTTAGAAATCAGTCCCAAAGGAGGGGTACTCGAGTTGGTTCGACTCAAAGATTATACCGATTACCTCGATCAACCCTTGGAATTGATCAAAGAGGGGAATAATCAATTCAATGTCCAGTTTACCACGAAGGATGGTCGCAGACTCAATACCAAAGACTTTTATTTTTCGCCACAACTGAGTTCCAAAAACGGAAAACAAATTCTATCCCTCAAGGCCGCTATAGCGCCCAATCAATATTTGGAATTTGTTTATGCTATTGATACCGAGCGTTTTTTAGTGGATTTTAGCATTCAATCTTCCGGTATTGCGACCCTGTTGGACAGTAGTGAGCCGGCGCTACTCTCATGGGAAACCCGAGCCTACCGCAATTCCAAAAGTATCGATTATGAAGGTCGTTACACCGAGCTCACCTATGGTTACGAAGGTGATAAAATAGATTATTTATCTCTAAGTGGAACGGATGAAGAATCCCCACAACAGGTGCGATGGGTGTCTTTTAGACAGCACTTTTTTAGTGCCATTTTGATCCCCGAAAAGCCCATAGATCAACTGACTGTCACCACCGACAACCTAGCTGATGACAAATCATTGAACGAGGTCTTTACCAAAAAATTTGGTCTAGAAATACCTTTGGATTTCCGTTCTGGAGAATTTGACAGTCGCTTTGAATATTACTTTGGAATTACAGATTACCAAACCCTAAAATCCTATGATAGAGATCTGGAATCTTCCATTCCCTTGGGTTGGGGAATCTTTGGATGGTTGAATCGGTTCTTGTTTTTACCTTTGTTTGGATTTTTATCTTCCTTCCTTCCTCATGGTATCGCCATCATCTTGATGACCATTATTGTACGTTTGGGAATGTCTCCGGTCACTTACAAATCGTATGTCTCCCAAATCAAAATGAAAGTTTTACGACCCGAAATAGAGGAGTTAAATAAAAAATACAAAGACAATGCTGTAAAGCGTCAGCAGGAGACCATGAGTCTCTACAATCGCGCTGGAGCCAATCCCATGGCTGGATGTATCCCTGCCTTGTTGCAACTTCCGGTGTTTTATGCCCTTTTCACTTTTTTCCCCGTTGCTTTTGAGTTGCGGAAAAAGAGCTTCCTGTGGGCCGATGATTTGTCCTCTTATGACTCCATTTTGGACTTAGGGTTTAGCATTCCATTCTATGGCGACCACGTCAGTTTATTTCCCATTTTGGCCTCTATTGCCATCTTCTTTTATACCCAGATGACTACTGGTCAGCAAGCCATGCCTCAACAGCCTGGTATGCCCAATATGAAAATTATCATGTATTTGATGCCACTGATGATGTTGTTTTTCTTTAACAATTACGCCAGTGGATTGAGTTTGTACTATTTCGTTTCCAATCTGTTGACCATCTTTTTAATGTTGGTGATCAAAAATTACATTATAGACGACGATAAAATCCATGCTAAAATCGAGGAAAACAAAAAGAAGCCTAAGAAGGCGGGAGGTTTCTCTGCACGTTTACAAAAAGCAATGGAAGAGGCTGAAAAGCAAAAAAAGGCTCGCGGTAGATAGGTTTCCTCCAAAGGATCAGAATTTAATTTGTTGGTGTAACTTTGCTCTATGAAAAAGAAGAGGGTTATTGTAGGTTTGTCTGGTGGAGTGGACTCCAGTGTAGCGGCCTATTTACTGACTCAACAGGATTACGAAGTCATTGGCCTTTTTATGAAAAACTGGCATGACGAGTCGGTGACCCTTTCCAATGAATGTCCTTGGTTAGAAGATAGCAATGATGCTATGTTGGTGGCCGAAAAGTTGGGAATTCCTTTCCAAACCATAGATCTAAGCGTCGAATATAAAGAACGGATCGTGGACTATATGTTCGATGAATACGCTGCAGGAAGAACGCCCAATCCCGATGTATTGTGTAACCGGGAAATCAAATTTGATGTTTTTTTAAAAATAGCTCTTTCCCTCGGGGCTGATTACGTTGCCACAGGTCATTATTGTCAAAAAGAGGAAATAGATACAGATCATAGAAAACAGTCCCGATTGATGAGCGGTGCAGACGGCAACAAGGATCAATCCTATTTCCTTTGCCAACTGACCCAAGATCAATTGG
>JAACDY010000029.1 GCA_009936675.1 Bacteroidota bacterium | reverse complement strand
TTGACAGGGTAGAGGTCACCGGTTCGAATCCAGTAACACCCACTTTTTTATACATAGAAAAACTTTTTAAAATACCATCCTTTCTATATCCGTCATTCTTCTGCTGAATTTCTTCAATTCCGTTCAGTTTCTAAGATGTTTATAATCATTTAAAACCCCAATAAACTCCTTTCGAAGGGTTTTCTCTTGATCGGTTAATGCGTTAGTGGGAATCCTATTTTTTTCTGCAGGATCTTTTTTGATGTTATAAAATTTGTTGCCCACATAGAGTTTATAGTTTTCGTTTCTTACCCATTCGCTTGTAGCGCTCATAGGATTTGATCCCCCGTCTCTGTTATACCAAGTATGAATCCATTTTCTTTTAGGCCCCTCTTTTCCCAGCAACTGAGAATAATAACTGACCCCATCCAAATTCAAACTCAAATCCATTGGGATTCCTGCGGCCTCACATATGGTTGGGAAAAAGTCGCTAAAATCTACCAAGGCTTCGGATCGTTCGTTGGGTTTTACGACTCCTTTCCAATTGACGATCAGCGGAACATGAGTTCCATTGTCAGTAGTCTTTCCTTTTCCACCGACCACTGACAGGTTATCCATCATGGAGACTACAGGTGTATCGGTACCATTGTCACCGGTGAACAAAATGATCGTATTTTCTCTCAATCCCAACCGATCCAACTGCTTAACAATTCTTCCTACTGAAAAATCCAGATAGGAAACCATATCACCAAAATACTTTGCGTTTCCTTTATAAGTTTTCGATCCCATATCCGTAGGATCCCAATCTTTGGAATGTGGGGTGGGATCAAAGGGACAATGAGTAAGAATCATTGGATAATAGACCAAAAAGGGTTGGTCTTTTTTTCTTTTGATAAAATCGTTGATATAGTCCACCACCATGTCTGTAGAGTATTTCCCTTCATTTTTTTCATATACTTTGCCATTGATTTCAAGAACAGGATTGACATATCTTTTGTCCCATCCCAAAGAGTCTCTCCCAGAGGTTGTCAATTGCCAGAGTATGTGTTCGTCGAATCCGAAATGGCCAGGTAATGAAGCATCTTTACCCAATTGCCATTTTCCTCCAATCATGGTTGCGTATCCTTTTTTTTGCAAAAGTTGACTGAAGGTTACTTCCTTTGGGTTGAGGTAGCCAAATTTGACATGATTTTTTTTATTGGATTTCCCCGTCATTAGTTTCACTCTCGATGGCGTACATATGGGTTGGGAATGACAATTTTCAAATTGCATTCCAGTTTGAGCTAGTTGAGTCAAATTGGGAGTATCGTAGGAGGTGCCTCCATAAGAGTTTATACACTCAAAACCCAAGTCATCCGCCAAAATCATAACTATATTGGGAGGTGGGGTGTTTTTTTGAGCATTTAGACTGAGTAATGACAGTCCAAAAAGTATAATGCATAATTTATTCATAGTGGTTGGCTTATTATTATAAAAATAAAAATAATATTAATCCAGTTGAACAGAATTTATAAGAATCGTGCCAAAAAAAAGCCTCCTTAAAGAAGACTTTTTTTTCTGAAATTGTTGGAGTTGAATAGTTTTATCCGATGACTGTTGCCAAAGTAAAACCGATCGCTACACCCAACATTAGCATGATGATGCCTTTTCCTGAGAAAAACCAACTGAATTTTTCTTCCCAAGCATCTGGGATAAAGTTTTGATTTTCATCCTTCGCAAAACCAGTACGAGTTGAATAACCCGCATACCAGTAAACTCCTCCGAAAAGAAGGGCTAAAAAATCAAAACGACTAATATGTTTTGCATAAAGTCAGATTTTGTTTGTATAATAAATAAGTAATTTATTTATGTAAATCTAATAAAAAAAAGATTTGTTTTTTAGCAATTTCACACTTTAAATACTTTTTATTTTCAAATTTGTAAAATCATATCATTAAAATTGTTTTTGAATACTTTGCTAATAAGCTTAAGTTTACTACAAATAGAATAACCATGAGTGTTAGAATAAAAAGCCTTAGAGATTATACCAACGACTATCACGATAGTGTTAGGTCTCCCGAGAAATTTTGGAGCGAGATTGCAGAAAATTTTGATTGGAGGAAAAAATGGGATCAGGTATTAGATTGGGATTTTGAAACGCCCAAAATCAGTTGGTTCAAAAATGCTCAGTTGAATTTGACTGAAAATATTTTTGAAAGGTTGCTTCCCAGTCATGCAGACAAAACGGCTATCATCTGGGAGCCCAATGACCCTGAGGCTGATTCCATCCAGATGACCTATGGTGAATTGTTTAAAGCCACCTGTAAATTTGCCAACGCAATGAAATCCCAAGGAGTCAAAAAGGGGGATCGCGTTATTATCTACATGCCCATGGTGCCCGAGGCAGCTGTTGCTATGCTCGCTTGTGCTCGAGTTGGAGCCGTTCATTCGGTTGTATTTGCTGGTTTTTCTGCCTCTGCTCTTGCTGATAGAATCAACGACTGTGAGGCCACAATGATTCTGACTTCTGATGGAAACTTTAGGGGGAACAAGAATATTCCCGTCAAAACTGTTGTCGATGAAGCACTTAACAACACCTCCTTTGTTGAAAAAGTAATCGTATTGAAACGAACAGGGGAAGATGTTGTTATGACACCCGGACTAGACATTTGGTGGGATGAAGCTTTGGAAGGACAACCCGAACAACATCAAGCCGAACTTATGAGTGCTGAGGATTTATTGTTTATTCTCTACACTTCTGGTTCAACTGGAAAACCCAAAGGTGTGGTTCACACCACTGCAGGTTATATGGTATATACCTATTACTCGTTTTTGAATGTCTTTCAGTACGATGCTGACGATGTGTATTGGTGTACAGCAGATATCGGCTGGATTACAGGACATTCCTATATCGTATACGGCCCACTTTTGGCTGGAGCAACAACCCTCATGTTTGAAGGGGTTCCCACTTATCCCCATCCCGGAAGGTTTTGGGAGATTGTAGAAAAATACAAAGTCAATCAATTTTACACAGCCCCCACCGCTATTAGAGCTTTGCAAGTTCATGGTACAGAGCCGGTTGAAAAATTTGATCTCAGTTCACTTAAAGTGATTGGTTCCGTAGGTGAGCCCATCAACGAAGAAGCTTGGCATTGGTATCATGAGCACGTGGGCAAAGGGAAATGTCCTCTGGTAGATACTTGGTGGCAAACCGAGACAGGAGGGATTATGATTTCTCCTCTGGCAGGTATTACGCCCAACAAACCCGCCCATGCATCACTACCACTTCCGGGAGTACAGCCCGTTATAGTTGATGCGGAGGGGAATGAACTTCAAGGTAATAATGTAGAAGGCAATCTGTGTATTAAATATCCTTGGCCCTCTATGATAAGAACAACTTATGGTGACCATCAACGCTGTAAAGACACCTACTTTTCCACCTATAAAGGCATGTATTTTACTGGTGATGGAGTCAAAAGAGATCACGACGGTTTTCTGAGGATTTTGGGGAGGGTTGATGATGTGATCAATGTTTCAGGACACCGAATGGGAACTGCTGAAGTAGAAAACGCCATCAACGAACATCCCAATGTGGTTGAATCTGCAGTAGTCGGTTATCCACACGAAATCAAAGGTCAGGGAATTTATGCTTTTGCAATTTGTGACAGTGCAGACAAATCAGCGGATGTTCTAGAAAATGAAATCAAACAGTTGGTCAGGAAAATCATTGGTCCTATTGCCAAACCAGAGCACGTTCAAGTTGTTTCCGGTCTTCCCAAAACACGTTCGGGTAAAATCATGCGAAGGATATTAAGGAAGGTCGCCAGTCGGGATCTTTCCAATTTAGGAGATATTTCTACACTTTTGAACCCCGAGGTGGTTGATGATATCATTAAGGGAGCAGGCTTGGATTAAGCCCTACAGGGAGTCTACAAGTCTTTCCATGGTCATGCCTCTTGATCCTTTAATCAGGATCTCCGAATTTTCAATGGGGTTTTGTTTCAAATAATTTTTAATTTCTTCGAGGGACTCAAATCGACTTACTCTTGGATCATTGGATTGGGTTCTGAAAAAATGTTCTCCGACCACAAGAATTCTTTCGATCCCCGAAGATTCCAATTGTTCTATTATTTGCTGATGCGCTTGTTGGGTAAAACTTCCCAATTCAAACATATCTCCCAAAATGACAACTCCTCTATTCTTTTTGTTATAGATAAAAGCAGTGATTGAGGCTTTCATGCTGCTAGGATTGGCATTGTAGGCATCCAATATGATTTTATTATTACCTTTTTCTATCCTTTGCGATCGGTTATTGGTGGATTGATATGTGGAAATCCCCGATTGTATTTGTTCTATACTCAGACCAAAAAACTTTCCCAGACCCACCGCAGCTCCGATATTGGAAAAATTGTATTCTCCATGGAGTTGACTTTCAATTGTTTGATCTTCTAGACTCAATGCTAAGGGTTTAGATTTTCTTTTCAGATATTTTAAATGACAATTGGCATCACTGTGCTCACCAAAGGTGTAATGAGGATTGTAGGACATCCACTTCCTTTGAAGAGGGTCATCAATGTTTAAAATTATTGTTCCTCCTGTCCGGGAAAGGTATTCATAGATTTCAGACTTACCACTGATCACTCCCTCAATCCCTCCAAAGCCTTCCAAGTGTGCCTGACCGAAATTGGTGATCAATCCCAGTTCAGGTTGAGCCAGTTTACATAAAAAATCAATTTCTTTTTGGTGATTAGCACCCATTTCAACGATTCCGATTTCTGTATTTTCATCCAAATCAAGAAGCGTAAGCGGCACACCGATATGATTGTTGAAATTGCCTTGGGTAGCTTTGGTGTTGAATTTTTTGGCCAATACATTATTGATCAATTCCTTTGTGGTGGTTTTGCCATTGCTACCGGTTAGGCCAATAACTTTAGTGTTTAATTTTTTTCTATGATACTGGGCAAGTTCTTGTAGGGATCGGAGGGTATCCTCAACCAGAATCAATCGTTTATCTTTTTGGGCAATTTCCGGTCGGTCTACTAGGGCGTATTTTGCTCCCTTTTCAATGGCGGTTTCTGCAAATTGATTACCGTCAAAATTTTCACCTCTCAGGGCTATAAAAAAACAGTCTTGGGTCAGTTTGCGGCTGTCGGTTACTACTCCTGTAGAATCTTTAAAGTAATCGTGGAGTTGCATTATTTTCATAAAAAAAAGGCATCTAGAAGATGCCTTAATTCGATTATCTACCGCGTTTGTGTCTGGCGGTCTTTTTAATTCTACTTTTTTGTCCCAATCTAGACATAGCGCATCTAAATCCGATATAATCGGTTGCGATATATTGGGGGAGGTACCTTCGCTGTGCAGGATCTAACCAATAGGCACGGTCTTTCCAAGAACCACCTTTGTAAACCCTTACCTCGTCTGTAATTAGTGAGGTTCTGCGTTCAGATTTATCAATGCTTCTAACGATATTGCCTTCATCGTCAACGGATACCTTTGGATGTATTGGCGCATCGTACATTCCCGCAGTTTCAGGTCTCTTGTTGGCATTGTCTTCATCTGTATTATTGTAGCTGGCAAAAAGTCTGGTAGATTCTTTGTCACCGTCTCTGAAGTTTCTATTATCACTTTCAGAGAAATTTTGTCTCAAGAATGTTTCTTCCTCATCAACGGGTACTTTGCCCAAATCTCCGGGAAGTCTTTTGAGCATCACTTTTCCATTGGGTAGCGTGTCATAAACCAGTTCGTCGGGGGATAGTATGGTTGCTTTCCCATCTTCTCCAATGGCATTTTTAAGATAAATATTACCCCTGTAATAGTTAAAGTCATTGGCTTCATCGTCAACGATAGGACGATAAACATCTGCTACCCATTCGGCCACATTTCCGGCCATATCATAAACACCAAAGTCATTGGGAGGATAGCTTTTTACCTGTACGGTAATATCACCGCCGTCATCAGACCACCCAGCAATTCCGCCGTAATCTCCTTTTCCGAATTTGAAATTCGCCAATTGATCTCCTTCACTTCTTCTTTCATCTGATCGGGTATATTCACCAGACCATGGATATTTTTTCTTACCTCTATAGGTGTTGTATTCTCTGTCACCTACCAATGCCAATGCCGCATATTCCCATTCTGCTTCTGTAGGCAGTCTGTAGGAAGGAAGTAACACCCCTTTAGATACCCCGGCATATACATTGACGTTAGCAGTATCTTTTTTCATAGTACCTCTTTTGCCCATAAGACTATCAGAGGCCATCAATCCGCCATAAGATGTTTCGGGTCGTTTCAGGTAAGCTTCTGTATTAAAGGTGCTGTTTGAGTTTACTACACCACCATCTTTCTCTCCATATCGAATATTTTTTTGAACGAAAGATTCTCTTTCGAGAATATATTCATTGACCCTGTTGGTTCTCCATTCAGAAAACTGAACAGCTTGTAACCAGTTGATTCCAACTACAGGATACTCTGCATAGGCAGGGTGTCTCAAATAGTTGGTGGTGAGTTCCTCCATATATCCCAGAGTGTTTCTCCAAACCAAGGTGTCGGGTAATGCTCCCTCATAAATTTGTCTATAACGGGGCTCACTCAACGGAAATACAGTCTCCAACCAGTCCAAATATTCCATATACATCAGATTGGTAACTTCTGTTTCGTCAATGTAAAAAGACATTACATGCTGTTGGGTAGGGGTATTGTTCCAGTCATGCAAGACGTCGTCTTGAACCTGACCTTTGGTATAAGTTCCCCCTTCAATAAAGACCAAACCAGGACCATTTTCTTGATCCTCAAATTCAATATTGTACTGGAAACCTCCTTCTTTAGAATTGATGCCCCATCCTGTTGCCCGGGACATATTGCCTCTTCCTCCACAAGCCACCAACAAAAAAGCCGCAAAGACAACAAAAACGGTAGTTCTTAAAAAATTAATTTTCATAGGATCGTTATGTCTAATTTTTGATGCAATATACTAATTATCTGAGTCCTAATTATGCTCTACAATCAATACATCGACCATTCACTTCTTAATAACGTGACAAATAGAGAATTATTATATACTCCTCTAAAATTAATTTGTTGTAATTGTTAATAAGTAGTTTGATGGCCTACACAACAAATAAATTAATGTTACGTTATATTGATAAAATCAGACAGATGAGATTAACCTGTCCAGTGACCAGATTATTTTTTGTGTTGTTTTTTGTTTTTCAAGCCAACGCACAAGATAGAATAATTACCACTGGAGTACCTTTCTTACTGATTACTCCCGATGCGAGAGCCGCTGGAATGGGTGAGCTTGGAGTGGCTACTTCAGCCGACGCCTATGCTCAACAGTGGAACCCTGCAAAATATCCTTTTTCTGAAAATAATAGCGGTCTTGGTTTGAGTTATACGCCCTATCTAAGGCAGATTGTAGATGATATTTTCTTGGGGAATTTGACTTATTTCATCAAGGTGAATGAGAGAAGTGCTTGGGCTGCGAGTTTTAAATACTTCAGTTATGGGAATGTTCAGTTCAATAAAATGATGTCGGGTACCATCATTGATCAAGGATCCAAAAGACCCAATGAAATGACGTTGGACTTGTCCTATTCTCTAAAATTGAGTGAAAAGTTTGCCATGTCTGTAGCCGGAAGGTTTTTGAGGTCTGATTTGAAGATCCCAACAGAAATTGATGCGACCTCAGCCAATAGTTTGGGGGTTGATATCGCAGGTTTTTACCAAGGATCCTCTTTTGACATGGGAAGTTTTGATGGATTGATCAGAGCGGGATTCAATGTTTCTAATATTGGCCCTAGGCTGAAATACGATGAAGGAGGGCAAATGGATTTTATCCCAACCAACCTCAGGATTGGTTCTGGATTGGATGTGATTTTTGATCCCTCCAATGTGTTAGGCGTTTATTTAGAATTTTCCAAACTATTGGTTCCTACTCCGGTAGCCAATTTTGACGATGAGAACAATGCAAAAGGTTACAGACAACCCGACATCAATTTCTTTAATGGTATTTTCAAGTCATTTAACGATGCGCCGGGAGGTACAAAAGAGGAATTGAAAGAAATTACATGGGCACTTGGTTTTGAGTATCTCTTTGCCGAAACTTTGGCATTGAGAACAGGATATTTTAATGAAAGTGAAGAGAAAGGTTCTCGTAAATATATGACTTTTGGAGCTGGGGTGAAACTCAATGGGATGGTTGTCGATATATCCTATTTATCCTCAACTTCAAAAATTCGAAATCCACTTGAAAACACCCTCAGGTTTTCCCTAAGTTTCAACTTTGATGGATCTGGTGTTAACACTCCTCCGCAGCAGAACCAAGCTCCTGATTAAGCCTCTTCTTTAACCGAATAATCTTTCTCAATCAATTTCACCAATATATTTTTATCAAAAGGACATAATTCAGTAATTTTGAAAATAATTTGAATTTGATAATCACGATCGTTTAATGAAAAAAATAACCAAGGCGACCTATTTGAAATGGTACGAGGATATGTTCTTTTGGCGCAAGTTTGAAGATAAATTGGCCGCAGTATATATCCAGCAAAAAGTGAGAGGATTCCTCCATCTTTACAACGGTCAAGAGGCGATACTTGCCGGAACGCTTCACGCAATGGAATTGGGCAAGGACAGAATGATCACCGCCTACAGGAATCACGTTCAACCCATTGGTATGGGTGTTGATCCAAAGCGGGTGATGGCAGAACTTTTTGGTAAGTCAACGGGTACTTCCATGGGATTGGGAGGATCCATGCATATTTTTTCTAAAGAACACAAATTTCACGGAGGTCATGGTATTGTGGGGGGGCAAATTCCTTTGGGTGCTGGTATGGCTTTCGGAGACAAATATTTCGAGAGAGACAATGTTACTCTTTGTTTTATGGGGGATGGAGCTGTAAGACAAGGTTCCCTCCACGAAACATTGAACCTAGCTACCTTGTGGCAATTGCCAGTGGTTTTTGTTGTTGAAAATAACGGCTATGCCATGGGAACTTCCGTGGCCAGAACAGCCAGTCATCAAGAAATATGGAAACTGGGACTGGGTTATGAGATGCCCTGTGGCCCCGTCGATGGAATGGATCCAGTCGCTGTGGCTGAAGGTTTGGATAAAGCCATCAAACACGCCAGATCAGGTAAAGGACCTTCCTTTCTTGAAATGAAGACCTACCGTTACAGAGGACATTCCATGTCTGATGCTCAAAAATACAGAACCAAAGAAGAGGTCGAAGAATACAGAAAAATTGACCCCATCTCACAAGTCAGGGAAATTATCCTAAAGAACAAATACGCAACAGAAAAACAACTGGATGAGATTGATGCCAAGGTTAAGGCTGGAGTAGCAGAGTGTGAAAAATTTGCTGAGTCCTCTCCTTTTCCCGAAAAATCTGTGATGTACGATGCAGTTTACGAGCAAGAAGATTATCCCTTTATAAAGCATAAATTAGATTAACATGGCGGAATTAATAAACATGCCGCGTTTGAGCGATACCATGGAAGAAGGCACAGTAGCCAAATGGTATAAGAAAGTTGGTGACACGGTAAAAGAAGGGGACATACTCGCTGAGATCGAGACCGATAAAGCCACCATGGAATTCGAGTCTTTTCAAGAGGGAGAATTGCTCCACATTGGAATTGAAGAAGGCGGCACAGCCCCCGTGGATTCTCTTTTGGCCATTATTGGTTCCAAAGGCGAAGATATTAAGGACATGATT
>JAACDY010000200.1 GCA_009936675.1 Bacteroidota bacterium | reverse complement strand
GGACAAACCGAAGCTCCTCTTTTGATCAAGGCCTATTTGGAAAAAATGACCCGATCAGAGCTTTTTTTGGTAATGGTTGGAGGGATGGCCACAGTGGCTGGAAGTGTTATGGGTGCCTATATTGGATTCTTGGGCGGTGATGATCCCATTCAACAGTTGGAGTTTGCCAAAAGCCTCTTGGCCGCATCCGTTATGGCAGCACCTGGGGCAGTGGTTATTGCCAAAATCATGTTCCCTCAAAATGATTGTATTCCAGAACTGACCCATGTTCCCAAAGATAGTGTGGGGGGCAGTTTTCTCAATGCCATATCCAACGGAACCGCCGAGGGAGTAAAGATGGCTGTAAATGTAGGGGCGATGCTTTTGGTTTTTATCTCTTTGATTGCGCTTCTCAATGGCCTTTTCTCGGGAATAGGAGAAACCACAGGTCTCAACACATGGGTGGCAACGCACACACCCTATTCTCAATTTTCAATTGAATTTGTATTGGGGTATTTGTTTGCTCCACTAATGTGGATCATAGGTGTTGCGGCAGAAGATATGGCATTGATGGGACAATTATTGGGCGTTAAAATTGCTGCCAGCGAATTTGTAGGCTACATTCAATTGGCTGACCTCAAAGACGTAAATAACAGCTTGCATTTTGGCTATCAAAAATCAATTGTCATGGCAACTTATATGTTGTGTGGCTTTGCCAATTTTGCCTCAATAGGGATTCAAATTGGAGGCATCGGTATCCTCGCACCCAGTCAAAGAAAAAACCTCAGCGAACTGGGTTTCAAAGCCATGATCGCTGGATCAATCGTTTCTTTAATGTCTGCAACAATTGCAGGTGCAATTTTAGGTTGATTCTACAATACTTTCACCCTAACCTTTTTCCATGTTCGAAGCAAAAAGACAGCAAAAATTACTGCAATAATTGTAATGATCGTCGCACGAGTGTACTGACCATAAATCCAATATCCCGTTGCAAACATGGCTCCATAAATCATTCCACAGCCCAATAGCATGGCAGTGATTCCCGAAGGAACACTCCACCCTTGGCTACTGTCCTCAACAATGTTGACTTTTTCTGCAGCGGCTTGATTGACCACTTTTTTCCATCCAGGTCCACCAGGTTGTATTTTTTGGTAAAAAGAACGTAAGACAGAGGTCTCCTCAGCTGGGGTCATATAGGTTACCGTAATCCATATGGCTGAAGTAACCAATACCACAAAGGGATATTCAGACCAGGAAGGTAAAAGTCCTGTTTCATCATTAAAAAGCATGGGGCCAAAAGAGGTGGTTTTGAGTAGAATGGATAAAATTCCAGAGGCAAACATGGCCGATATTTCACTCCAGGCATTGATACGCCACCAGAACCATCTCAAAATAAAGATCAAACCTGTCCCAGCTCCAAAAGTGAGCAGTATATCAAAAATTTGCAGTGCACTCTGAAGTAAAAGTGCCAGTGCAGCACTAAGTATCATCAGACCAATAGTACACAGTCTTCCAACAGCAACCAATCTTTTCTCAGAGGCCTCAGGATTGATTTGATTTTGATAAAAATCGTAAACGATATAGGATGACCCCCAATTCAACTGAGTGGAAATGGTGCTCATATAGGCTGCGATCAGTGAAGCCAAAACCAGACCTATCAGTCCAGGAGGCAATTTTACAAGCATGGCAGAATAAGCCAAATCGTGGCCCAATTTATCATCGGCAATATTGGGAAAAGCCTCTTTAATACTGGCTAAATCGGGGAAAACGACCAAAGAAGCCAAGGCGACTAAAATCCATGGCCAAGGCCTTAGAGCATAGTGCATGATGTTGAAAAAGAAAGTTGCGCCAATGGCGTGATTTTCATCTTTGGAAGCCAACATTCTTTGGGCAATGTATCCCCCACCTCCAGGTTCAGCTCCTGGGTACCAAGAACTCCACCACTGCACTGCCAAAGGAATAATCAGTAATGTGATCAAGGCTTCTCCATTGGAAAAATCTGGAAGAATAGACAATTTATCACTTACGTTTTCGTGATTGAGCAGGGCGTTCATCCCTCCCACTTCGGGAAGATTGACCAAATAATAGGCTGCTCCAATAGAACCTGCCATGGCCACCACAAACAACAATAGGTCGGTATATAATACCCCTCTAAAACCTCCCAATGTGCTGAAAGCAACCGTAACCAAACCTGCACTCACAACAGTTTCCCAAGGTTCCAAGCCCAACATAATGCCCCCAATTTTGATGGCGGCCAAAGTGACAGATGACATGGTAATTACATTAAAAAGCACCCCCAAGTAGAGTGCTCTGAACTTTCGGAGAAAACCAGCCGGTTTTCCTCCATATCTGAACTCGTAAAACTCTATGTCTGTCTTAACATTGGATTTACGCCACAATTTTGCATAGACAAATACCGTGAGCAATCCCGTGATGAGAAAAGCCCACCAAACCCAGTTTCCAGAAACGCCGTTATTTCGGACAATATCTGTTACCAGATTGGGAGTGTCTGTTGAAAAGGTAGTCGCTACCATAGAAACTCCCAGCAACCACCAAGGCATATTACGCCCCGAAAGAAAAAACTCATTACTCGAAGAGCCCGCCCTTTTGGAAACCCAAACCCCTATAAAAAGTGAAATGGAAAAAAAACTTATGATGATTGCCCAGTCTATTGCTATTAAGTCCATAATGTGTTTGATTTGAAAGAACAAAATAAGCATTAATCTATAAACCTGATAAAATATTGTTAAACAATCTCAGCGTTCTGTATTTTTAAATAGGTTTGCATAAAGGATTGGCTACAATGCGATTGAAATTTTATCATCTTGGCTTACATTCCACCTCTATTGTTAGGGATATGAAACTCTTTTTTGTATTCATTTGGCTCGGGTTCATCTTCGGGTTTCAATGGGTCAACGCACAAGTCGAAAATGACAATTCCTCTTTTAGTTTTCCGCCCAATACTAATAATGATTCCAATCCATTTTTCGAACCTCCACCGGGGCAAAGTCCCTACTTAAAAGGAGATTTTCTGGAAAGACCTTTGGACATTACCGATCCCACACTGAATGATAAAGGGGCTAAAATAAATATGGAAGAACAAGAAAAATTCCTCAATCCAGGTGATATTTATCTCTCTAAACTCAAAGGCAAAGGGGTGGAAGCAGTAAAAGATCCCAAGAAATTCAGAACCAATCAATATATGGGGGATTATAGAATGGAAGGCAATAAAGCTCGTATTATTTTCAGAGATCACGAATATCCCGATGGGGATCGTGTAAGGATCCTCCACAACGATCAGGTGATCCAACCCAATGTATTGCTGGTAGAGCGATTTGTCGGCTTGACCGTTGAACTGGTTCCCGGTTTTAACAAGATTGACTTTGTGGCCCTTAATCAAGGGACTTCGGGTCCTAATACTGCCGAGGTTAGGGTATATGACGAAAATGGTGAAATGACCGCCGCCAACCAATGGAATTTGGCTACGGGAGTGAGGGCCACCTATATCCTCATCAAAGAATAATAGTTATTTTTTGCGAGGGAGTAAAAGTCCAATCAACAAAAGTACAATCCCTCCATAGAGATAGGGAGTGTCGATAAAAGATAATTTGGAATACATCAGATAAACCACATAAAAACACACCAAAGACATTAGTACGAGTAGCAATTTGACAAATGTTTTGAATTTCATGGCTATAAGCTTAGCTACAAATTAAATGAATTTATGGAATTAATTAAATTATACATAACGGGATTGGTGATTTTGGTTATCGCCATATTGGCAAATTTTTTGGCCACTCAATTGGGGCTCAAAACTTGGTATGCCTTTTTGGAGGGCATCAACAATGGACAAAGCCTGAGTTTGAAAGACTGTTTATGGCTTTTTGTATTTTACCCTCTATCTCTCGGAGGAAGCGCCCTGTTGGGACATTTTATTTGTAAAGGTTTATTTTGACTCTTTTTTATTCTGATCCATCAGAAATTTTGTCGTTTGGTGGTTTGTTGGCCATGAGCATCAAACCCAAAACACCAATAAGCCCAAAAAGAAAACCAATAATGAATCCAAAGCGTTGGGTTCTTCCCTTTTTTTCAGCAATGTAACCTCCCAATGCACCCGTTGCGACTCCAAGAGCCAAAGAGAATAAGAAAAATGAATTGGTCATGTGGGTTTTATAAATAATTTTTTTTGGATCAAAAGCACCAAAGTATAAAGCAATATTCCAACTGGCCCCAACATAAAAGTAGAGAGCATGGGCAAGATCATCCAAAGGTGCTTTATCCCTTTTTCCTGACTGTTTTTGAGCATCCAACACCCCACCCAAAAGTCAAAGGCCAAATAATGCAACCAGCCTGCAGCCACTCCGCGAGGATTGGCGTTTTGAAACATTTCTGTCAAACCACCAAGGCTCGTAAAATCGGCAGAAAAAGTCCCAGTAGCCGTACTGAGAAAATAAAGATAGCCCATGGCAATTACCAGAGGAATCCAAGGATAGACAATGATTTTCTGTGTAAAACCCCTTTGGGGAAAAACCAAAAGGAGAACCCAAAAAACTATAATCCCCGAATTGAAAATGTTAAAAATAGTTTCGTATGGCATATACTTAACCAAAAATAAAACCATTTTTTTAGATGGCTTCCCTATCTTAGGGTTTTCTTTATGAGGATATTCAAAGACATTCACGGCCAACGAATAGATCCCATTCAGCATACAATAAACATTCTAAAAGACCATCCCAACGTTCAAATCCACATCGGGTCTGACTCACAAAATGTGGGTAAATCAACAAAATATGCAACCGTAATCGCCTACCGTTTTGGCAGTAGGGGGGTACATTACATCCTGAGTAAAAAACAGGAGGTTTTGATTACAGACATGTGGACCCGATTGTGGCAAGAGGCAGAAATGAGCATTGATGTGGCCGAATGGCTGACCCATCAGGTGAGTGTAAAGGTTGAAATTGATATGGACTACAACAGCGACGAGAATTTTAAATCCAACAAATTAATCTCTGCCACCAAAGGTTGGGCCAATTCATTGGGCTATAAAGTAAATGTAAAACCTGACAACCAGATTGCGACCCGAGCAGCGGATTATCACTGCAAATAGTTTACACCCAAGCCTTAACAATTTTTTCAACCCCAAAACGAATGACATCAGTAACGGGGATTTTCAACTCACTTTCCAAATGGGCGATGCACTCTTGGGCTTCTTTTTCTGACAAATTCACCGTGTTGAGGGCAATTCCCATCACCTTGGGTTTGCCATAGGTGCCAGATGCAGAAGCTAATGTTTCATTAAGGGCAATAAAATCAGCAAGCGGAGGGATTTTAATGGACTCTGGATGTCTAAGCGTGGTCTTATCGGCCCGATGGCACAAAATCATATGGGTGGGGCAACTGCCCCGCATCAAAGGAAGGGTGGCCGTACTGCCAGGATGCAACAGAGATCCTTGTCCCTCGATCACAACCAAATCATGATTTTTTTGGTTTAAAACCATTTGTTCAACTGCCCCACAGGCGTGATCTACCTTGAGGGCATCGAGAGGAATTCCGCTTCCCATCAACGTAATTCCAATTTGTCCAGTCGCGACAAACCCAGTGTCGATTTGATTTTCTTTGGCCCAACGGTAAACTTCCAAACCTGCGGTCATCTTACCACAGGCCATGTCTGTACCAATCATCAACAGGCGTTTGTTGGTCAATTGTGCGGCGCGGGTAGATGCGATTTCGGGGATAAATTGTGGAACCCTTACATCCCAAATCCATTGTTTGGAATCGTGGATGTGCTTTGCAAATCGATGGGCGAGGGGGTCGTGTAGCCCATTGATGATGCTTAGTCCCCTCGTCAAAGCTTCTTCAATCAAGGGTAGCCAAGAGTTGGGAATTTTTCCCCCGGAAGGGGCAATTCCCAACAAAAGTACCTCGGCACCTCGGTCAATGACTTGATCTAGTTTTTCAAAGATGGGGATATCTCTGTCAATGGGATGTTCTTGGTTGATATTACTCCCTGTATTTTGGGAGTCGATGATGCCAACGATAGGGTTTTGAAGATAGCGCACTACTCCCAATCCCATTTTGCCATAATCGCTGTGCATAAAGCCCTCCATGTACAGGGCAATTTTTTGTTGAGGTTTAAGCATGGTATTGGGGTTTTAAAATTGCACCATGACCCGGGATAAAATCGGGAAGCGTTAGCCCGTCAACCATTTGGGCTCCGGTGGCGGGATCGGGAGCTAGGTTGTAATGAGAATCCAAATCTATATGGTCGATCCCCCCGGAAAGGGCAGCTGCAGCGGCTATGGAAACCGAGGATTCGCTCATGCAGCCGATCATGGTTTTAAGGTCGTATTTTTTAGCATTTTGAATGATACGAAGGGCTTCGGTGATTCCTCCACATTTCATCAATTTCATGTTTACCCCATCAATGTGTTCGGCCCATTTACCAACATCATCGGCATATCTGCACGATTCATCAATGTATATGGGTAATGGGCGATTGGGATAAAGATATTGAAGCTCAGACTCCTGCCCTTCCTCTAGGGGTTGTTCGATGTATTCAACTCCCCTATCGGCCAACCATTTCATCATATAAATGGCATCTTGGGTGGACCAGCCTCCGTTGGCATCTACCCTAATTTTGAGTTGGGATTCTTGAGTACTTTCAATTACTTGAGCAAACATTTGTTGATCCGCCTCAATTCCGTGTGGAGAACCAAGTTTTATTTTAAGGGCTTTTGCTGTAGTGTTTTGGAGCATAAGACGAATTCTTTCTTTGACCTGATCGGGAGGGATGATCCCAAGGGTGAGAGAAGTGGGAACTGTGGGTCGTGGCAGTTGAAGCAGTTGATGTAAGGGCAATTGGGCTTTTTTGGCTTTCCAGTCCCAAAGGGCAATGTCCAAAGCTGCGTAGGCACAAGGAGCAACTCCCATATGTTTGGCCCTATCATTAAGCGATTCTGTGGGGACAGATTCAATTCCCTCTTCAAGAAAGGGTGTCAGTTGATCTTGCATTTGCTCAACCGTTTCGGCCTTTTCATTTTTACCGGGAGCGGCTTCGCCCCAACCTACCACTCCATCTTTTTCGTAGGATAAAAACAAATTATGGGAATCTCCCCTAACTCCCCTGCTGATGGCCAAGGGAAATCTTTTTTTGAGTAAGACCTTATGAAATTTTGTCTCCATTTTTTAAAGTATTGATTTGTGGCGAAAATATTTTGGAAAGATTCTGATCAATATGACCACCAAGAGTATCCCCGATCCATTGGCCAATACATCCATAAAATCTCCATAACGGTCGTTAGTAAAAAAATGTTGACCCAACTCAATAAGCACTCCAAAAATAAGGCTGATCAAAGCCCCGCTATTCATGGGGTATTGGATTGAAATTTCTTTAGAAAAGGTCTTGATCAGAAACATGCTCAAAACTGCGTAAAAAATAAAATGTCCAAGCTTGTCTTGGTTTTCAAGCCAAGGTTCCTCACCTTCACTGATGGGAGTGAAAAAGCTTAGGTAAAGAATTAATCCCGCCCAAACGAGCGAACAAACAAACCAAAAATAATTTTTCATTAAAATGACAGTAGTGTGAGCTTATCTTTTCAAATATATAAAACCTTTTAGAGGGGGCTGGCCATTTCCCAGTTCTAAAATGTAAAAATAAGTCCCCTCTGGTAAATTTTGTTCATTTGAGTTAGAATAAGAAGCCCTCAATTCTCCGTTCCAATCATTTTTATAGGGTGCCTCTCTAAGAACCAGGGTTTCCCAACGAGAATATATGGTCAGTTCGTGGTTGGGAAATTGTCCCAATCCCTCGATGATCCAATTTTCGTTTTGCCCATCATTGTCAGGAGAAAAGGCATTCGGTATGGAGAGGGATTGATAAATGAGAAGGGTTTCTTGGGTGAAATTTGACGGATCGCAGCGGTAATTTTTTGAGCGTATGGCAGCTCTGATCTTGGAATCGACCCATGATTCTTGTGGGTTGAGTAAAACCAAATTTTTGGAATGCACTCCAGTGAAGGAAGCAGAAGTTTGCAAATCTTGCCAGTCCATAGCAGAGGGTTGTAAAATCTGCCATTGAATATCAAACATTTCGCTGTTGTCCATTTCAATACTCAAAGTCATCTCTTGATTGGGTATGATCCCCAATGTCAAAGGGGTTTGTAGGGTAATGGTTGGGCTGAGCGGTAATTCCAAATAGTCAGATTGGCCAGAATTGTCAATATCTGCTGCGGTAGTATAGCCTATCGCCGACGTGACTCTTCCCAAAGCATCGACCTCAACAGGACTACTTCCCAAAATTCCGTCTTGATCTGGGTCTTCAAATCCAGCTTCGACAGTGTCATAACATCCATCACCATCGCTGTCCAAATCTCTGCTATTACCTTTTCCATTTTTGTCAAAATCTTGTTGGGTTTCATCCGTGTCCAATATCCCATCGTTGTCATCATCCAGATCAATAGCATCTCTTACACCATCGAGATCGCAATCCCGAGCAGTAGTAATGATCAAACTGATACTGACATCCAGAAAATCACAATTGTCATAAGGATCGGTTTGATCTATGGTCTCTTGATTATTGGTCACACCGTCTCCATCAATATCAGAATCACAAGAATCACCAATACCATCCCCGTCAAAATCTTCCTGCCCAGGATTATAATCGACGGGGCAGTTGTCAAACCTCTCAGGAAGGCCGTCATTGTCAAGATCGACATCATTGTCTTGATTGATAAGATCAAGGGTAATATAATCCGCGGTTAAATAATCTTGATCGGGAGTTGAAGGATCAACGCTAATTATCACTTTGGTGGTAATATCACCATCTAAAAGGTAATCGTCAACTCCCACTATGGTTAGGGTTTGTGGCTGATCCCAGTTCTCTGGGGTAAAGGTCAAAAAGGTTTTATCGAGTCCTACCTCCGTAGGGTCGGGAACAATAAAGCCAAGAATGACTTCGGCATTGGGTTGGGCATTCAACTGGATGAAAAGGGCGGTTGAAGTGGTTGTTTCACTCAAAGGAGATAGGAGTTGATAGGAGGTAGTAACGGTTTGGGATTCTGCAGGAGCAAGGGCTCTTATTCCTCCACTGAGAAGAATTCCGGGAAAATCATTGTCTAAATTGACCAAAATCAAATCAGCAACCGAGGCAGCATCCAGTTGGTCATAGGCTGTGTCAACTGACTGAGGATTTCCAGTAACAAAACTTACATTCTGACTTCCGTCCAACAAAAAATCGTCCAAACCGGAAAGGGTCAGCACATTTGAAGCTGGATCGTCCCAATGTTCATTTTCTATGGTAATCTCAGTCTGCTCCAAAGCCATTTCGTCGATATTGCCCTGCAAAACAACTGGAAGGGTGACGTTTTCGTCATCCAAAGGTTTGGTGTTAAGGGAAAAAGCGATCTTAAGTTGATCTCCATTTTCATCGGTTTGATCATCATCTTCCAATAAATAAAGCGTAATGCCGGCAAAATCATTGTCCTGATTGATCATTGCCAAGGGAGCTATACTGCCAGGAATGATGCTCCCAAAATGAGGGTCTATGGTTGTGATGTTACTGACAAAAATGTTGTAATTAACGGCTCCGTCATTGATGGGAATTAGGTCGTCAACCCCATTGACCGTGATCACTTGTGGTTGATCCCAAAGGGTGGGAGAAATTGTGATGGTGGAACTGGATAGGGTTCCTTCGTTGATGTTGGAACTTGCCCAACTGATTTGAACCGGTGCCGAAGGGGTGGCACTGAGGCGCACCGAGAAGCTTCCCGATGACCCATCTTCTCCACTGAGTTGGTCTATGGGATCAATAATAATTTGGATTAAATCATTGTCGACATTAATAACGTCGAGCTGTTGAGAGGGCTCCCCCAGAAAATTGGGGTCAGAGCTGTTGTCAATCGAAACCGTGATTTGAGCAAACTGGTCTCCATCAATGATGGTATCATCCACACCTGTTACCAACACTGTCTGAGGTATATTCCAATTCAAAGGGGTAAACTGTAATTGCTGAGAGCTACTATCTATCGCCACCTCACCGGTATCATTGGAAGCAACATTCAAAAAGACATCGCTATTGGGTTCAATGTCCAGAACAACCGTAAAACTGCCTATATTTTCATTTTCACTTAGATTGTTTGAAATGGCTCCAAGGCTGAATCCTGGCATATCGTTATCCAAATTCCTAAAGATCAAGTCTGCTACATCAAACTCTCTCAAGGCATCATACACCCCATCGGTTGATGTGGGATCTAAAGTTTCCAAAACCAAAAAGATATTCCCATCAATAATCCCATCATCAAGTCCAGTTATGGTGATTTGATTGTTAAAGGGTTTGTTCCAGTCAGCATTGGCAATGGTCATGGTGGTTGTCGATAGAGAGACCTCTGCGGCATCTCCTGAAATTGCCAAACCAAAGCTTACATCTGATCCAACTGAGGGTTGGGACAATAGGTTGAACTGAACAACAAATGAGGCTCCATTTTCATCGGTTACGGCCGATCCACCCACCACATTCATTTCAATTCCGGGTGCTGAATTATCTTGATTAATCAAATCTACATTATCCACTGTCGTGCCATCCAGGGCATTGTAATCGGCATCGGTTGAACTCACATTCCCGGTAATGATCTGATAGGCAATATTGCCATCCTTAATGGGGATAGGATCGGACAAGCCAGTGACGATAATGGTTTGGGGTGTATCCCAATTGGTGGGACTGAACTGAACATGGGTTATTGTCAACTGACCTTCGGTAAGATCACTAGAGTTCAATTCGAGTGTGACCGAACCAGACGGCTTAGACAAAAGCTTTACGCTAAAGGAAGCTTCATCCCCGTCTTCGTCGGAAATATTGTCTAAAACGATGATTTCAAATCCGGGCACATTGACATCCAAAACCGTCAGAGTCACTATCTTGGTTTCGGCGTTGGTATAGCAATTTTGGGTGAGTGCGACATTAACCGAAACAAGGGGATAAATCATTTGGTCTCCGTCCAATAGGCCATCTGTTTTTGGAGTAATATTAATGGATTGTGGCACATTCCAATCGACTGATGT
>JAACDY010000002.1 GCA_009936675.1 Bacteroidota bacterium | reverse complement strand
GGTGACTTGGGTGTTGAAATACCTCCGGCTGAGGTTCCATTGGTTCAAAAAGAACTGGTGAAACGCGCCAAAAAAGCGAGAATTCCCGTCATCATTGCAACACAGATGATGGAAAGTATGATTGACAGCCTCACCGCAACACGGGCAGAGGTAAACGATGTTGCCAATTCGGTCATGGACGGAGCAGATGCCGTGATGCTCTCCGGAGAAACATCTGTTGGAGAATATCCCGTTCAAGTCATCCAAACCATGAGTTCTATCATCCGCAGTGTGGAAGACTCCGAACTGATCACAGTCCCACAAAAACCACCAAACATCAGAACGGTCAGGTTTATTACCAAATCCATTTGTTATCACGCCGTACACATTGCCAACGACGTTAAGGCAAAGGCCATATGCACCCTCCCCAATAGTGGCTATACTGCCTTTCAAGTATCCGCTTGGCGACCTAATTCCCATATCTTGGTTTTTACACCCAACAAAAGAATTCTCACCCAACTCAACCTGATTTGGGGCGTAAAAGCTTTTTATTACAACAGTTTTGAAAGCACAGATAAAACGGTTGAAGAAATCAACGAAATTGCAAATAAATCGGGCTACGTAAACAAGGGAGATTTGTTGATTAACCTTACAGCAATGCCCATCACAAAAAAGGGAATGGTAAATACTTTGAGGGTCTCCTCCATATGATTTGAGGTTGACATCATAATCTAAGTATGGAATCAATTAATTCTAGAAACTTTAGCAAGTATTAGTAACTGTTTCCTTCTTGCATTGTTTTTCTTTGCTCCTCAAGTCTTATTGAGTCAGACCCCAGCAGAATGGACTCCCAGGTCAAGTAATTACAATTCCTGATCGCTAAGTTATTTTTCTGTAAATGAAACTTGAAATTGAAAGAAAATTTTTGGTCAAAAATGATGCGTTCAAAGACCAAACGCTCCTGAGTCATCACATCATTCAGGGCTATCTTTGTAAGGATCCTGAACGAACCGTTAGGGTTAGAATCATCGATAAAGAAGGATGGCTGACTGTCAAGGGTAAAAGTAATCCCAGCGGAAGCAGCCGGTTAGAATGGGAAAAATCCATTCCATTGGAAGATGCCAAACAATTATTGGTACTTGCTTTGGATGTCCCTATAGAAAAAATAAGACACATCGTACCCTTTGAAAACTTCACTTTTGAAGTGGATGAATTTTTGACCCATAACAAAAATTTAATCTTAGCCGAAATTGAGCTGCCATCCGAAGACACTTTGTTTCCACATCCCGACTGGCTGGGACAAGAAGTTACAGGAGATCCCTCCTATTACAATGCCATGATGTAATCTCATTCTTGAAGTTGGAACAACAAATGATTACAAGAATATCGTATATTTCAGAAAAATTTGAAGCATGTATTCGCTGTTAAAAAACATTCACTCCTATTGGGCCTATTTGGTTTTACTGATTTTAATTCTCGGTATCTTTAATGCCATTGCAGGAAAAATTAAAGGAAAAGATTTTGAGTCTAAAGACCTGAGATTGTCATTATTTGGTTTGATCTTTTCACACATTCAACTCTTGATCGGATTGATTTTATATTTCGTTTCCCCTTGGTTTGGCCAGTGGTCTGACTTGGGTGTTGGAGGCGTAATGAATAACGCTCAGGTTCGATTGTATTTGGTAGAGCATCCCTTTGCCAACATACTGGCCATTGTTCTAATTACGATGGGTTGGTCTCTTCACAAACGCCAAAGCGACCCCGGGAAAAAATTTCTACGGATTGCTTTGTTCTACGGATTGGGATTATTGTTGCTATTGAGCAGAATCCCCTGGGATAGCTGGCTGAGATAGGACAAAAAACATCCTATGAAGCAACCCTCAAATAGACCTGGAATTACCCATTTGATCCTTAAAAGCAAGCTTAAAATTGCTGTTTTGGGTGGCGGAAGTTGGGGTACGGCATTGATCAAAATTCTTACTCAAAATAAAAGAAATGTGGGGTGGTACATCAGAAATCCCATCAATGTCGATTTTGTTAAGAAACACGGTCACAACCCCAACTATCTCAGTGCTGCCAATCTGAAAATCAAACGTCTAAAAATCAGTTCAGACATCAATCAGGTCGTGTCTGAAGCCGATGTGTTGATCCTTGCCATTCCTTCAGCCTTTCTGTCGAGTGAATTGGAAAAACTAAATCAATCCATAGACGATAAAATAATTTTTTCTGCTGTCAAGGGTGTCGTTCCGGAGAGTATGTTGATCGTAGGAGAACATTTAAATAAAAAGCTCAATGTTCCTTTGGAAAAAATTGGGGTCATTGTAGGGCCCTCTCATGCCGAAGAGATTGCTATGGAACGTTTGTCCTACCTCACTGTCGCCTGCATCGAAAATAAGCTGGCAAAAGCAATAGCCGCCATGCTCAAAACCTCATACATTCGCACCACAATTTCCAATGATATCATGGGAACTGAATATGCCAGTATGCTCAAAAACATTTATGCCATTGCCTCAGGAATTGCCCATGCTCTTGGATATGGTGACAATTTCCAAAGTGTGTTAATGAGTAATGCCATACGGGAAATGAAACGCTTTATTAAGGATGTCTATAAAATGAAGCGCAACATCAACAACTCCGCTTATCTAGGGGATCTTTTGGTAACGGGTTATTCTGTCTTCAGCCGAAACCGTTCTTTTGGAAGTATGATTGGCAAGGGCTATTCGGTCAAGGCCGCCCAAATGGAAATGAGAATGGTAGCAGAGGGCTATTACGCCACCCAATGCGCAAAAATGATCAACCAAAATTACTCCACCAGAGTTCCCATCATAGATGCTGTTTTCAATATTCTTTACTTGGGTAAAAACCCGGATAAGGTTTTTAAAAAATTGGTCAAAAAATTGGACTAGCTCCCCGATTGGAATTGGGAAAGAAAACGAACGTCGTTTTCAAAAAAGAGTCGAATATCTCCAATTTGATACAATAACATGGCGATTCTTTCTATACCCATACCAAAGGCATAACCAGAATATTCCTCTGGATCGATGTTACAATTTTTCAGTACATTGGGATCCACCATGCCACAGCCCATGATCTCCAACCAACCTGTTCCTTTGGTGATCCGATAATCTGTTTCTGTTTCCAGTCCCCAATAAATATCTACTTCGGCACTGGGCTCTGTAAAAGGAAAATAAGAAGGACGCAAACGAATTTTTGACTTTCCCAATAGGGCTTTGGTAAAGTAGAGCAAGGTCTGTTTTAGATCGGCAAAAGAGACATTCTTATCAATATACAATCCCTCAACCTGATGGAAAATACAATGTGCTCTGGCAGAAATGGCTTCATTTCTAAACACTCTTCCTGGAGAAATGGTTCTAATGGGAGGCTTGTGATTTTCCATATACCTCACTTGTACGGAAGAGGTATGCGTTCTCAACAGAATATCGGGATCGGTTTGGATAAAGAAAGTATCCTGCATGTCTCTGGCAGGATGGTATTCTGGCAAGTTCAAAGCGGTAAAATTATGCCAGTCGTCTTCAATTTCTGGCCCCTCGGAAATATTGAATCCAATCTGAGAAAAAATATCTACAATTCTGTTTTTAACCAAAGAAAGGGGATGTCGGGAACCCAAATCCACGGGAAAACTCGGCCTAGATAAATCTCCGTGATTGCTTTGAGAGGAAGGATCCACAGTCTGAGCCTGAAGGGCTTTTACCTTTTCGGCAACAGCATTTGTAAGGGTATTAAGTGCCTGTCCATAGTCTCTTTTCTCTTGAGGAGGCACCTCTTTAAAGGCCGCGAAAAAGTCATTTAAAATTCCTTTTTTACCTAAATACTTTATACGAAAAGCCTCAACCTCTTCTTTGGACTGAGCATCAAAAGCATTGACCAAGGCCAAGTTTTCATTAATCTTATCAATCATGGCACAAAAGTAAACATTTATTGAATTAGCTGACGTTTTAAAAAATACTCTACCAGTGCTTCTTTCATCAGAATACTTTGCTCTCCAGGCTTGAGGGGGGGCAGCTCCTCCAGAAGTTCAAAATGAGGCCAGCCCTCATCATCAAAAAAATCGAATCGATAGTAACCATAAGGCTCCAGTACCGAACAAATTCCAATATGAATTAGGTTGACATTGTCGTCTTTTTTCATTTTTCGGTGAACCTGACCCAATTCTTGCAAACCGACCAAATACAAAACCCCTTCTACATCTAGGGCTTCGCCATCAGAAAAACGCTCACTGAGAACCACAAGCAAAGTTTCCCAACGCTCCTTTAATTTTTTATCTCGACTTTCATTTTTTTGCACCGTCAAAGATACTGGCTTTAGGGCTAATCTAGGAATGAGATTCCCAAAAATAAAGTACATTCGTATAAGTGAATGCAATCGATATCATACTGGCCATTGCCCTAGGATTTGGGTTTGTAAAAGGATTTTACAAGGGATTCATCGTTGAAGTAGCCAGCTTGGGAGCCTTGTTTCTGGGGCTGTTGGGTGCAGTGAAATTTTCTGGTTTTATTGCCGATCTGTTAAACGAATTCTTTGATTGGAGTCCAGTAGCCGTACAAACCGTGTCTTATCTAATCGTATTTATCATTATCGTCTATGCCATATCCGTTTTGGCAAGAGCATTGACCAAAATCATCAGTAAGGCTTCACTGGGTTTGTTCAACAAATTTTTGGGTGCTTTATTCGGTCTATTAAAATGGGCCATATTAATGAGTGTAGTCTTGTTTTTTCTGGAAAAACTCAACACATGGATCACCATTATCGATGTTGAAATGATGGAAAGTTCTATTCTTTACCAACCCATTACCGAATTGGGAGAATGCCTTTTTAGTTGGGGAAGCGAACTATCAAAAGAGCTCCCAGAAGATCTTATTTAAACCCTTTTAGGCTTCTCACTTTGGCGTTCTTGATCCAACCCTCTGATCCATTGGCTATTCGAATTTTTTGCCAATCTTGTAGTTCATCCAACATTTGAACTTTGGTTCCTTCATGCAATAAAAAAAGGACTTCTGCCCGAGAATTAGGTTCTGCCCACACCTCCATTTTTTCATTAAAAAGGATACCATAGGTGGTGTCGGCAGTATTGGCTGATTTGATCACAGCGATGAACAATGACCCGATCAAAAACAAGGCCAGTACTAGGCTGGAGACAAAAAAGGTTCTTTTGATGAATGGAATTTTATTCCACAAATAGAGTCCCCAAAAAAGAACCAACAACCAAGCCAAAAGGACAATGAAATATGCCCAACCCTCTTGTGAGAAAAGTTCAATGATGCTATCTTTCAATTGGGTGACTTGTGATTTGGGCAATACTTCCACAGCATCGATGGCCATATTTTGAGCAAAAGAACTGTTGACATTGATGTCCTCGTCAGTGGGCTGGAGTTGTTTCGCTTTTTCAAAATAAAAAATACTCTCCCCCACCTGATTCAAACGATAATAAGAATTCCCCAAATTAAAATAGAGTTCGGCACTGTGCTGACCGCTTTCCAAAATTTGTTTATAGAGCATCACCGCTTTTTCAAACTGTCCAGCATGGTAAGCGGCATTGGCGTTTTCAAAAGTGGTATCTTTTTCTTGTCCAAAAGCCACAAAGCAATGGAAAAAGGATACCAAAAATAACATCAAAATCTTTCTCATAATTTTTTGTCAATATTAGAAATTACAGAAAGAGCTTGGTCAAAATCCTGTTGCATCTTAGCATCGGTAGCCGGAGAGTAACGGGCCACTTCACAGTTTTCTAGCAGGGCAATAAAAGACTGTATTTCAATTTCTGCTAATTTTTTATCGGCCAATATCTCCGTTATTTTATCCTTACTAAAATCATCCGCTTTGATTTTCAACCTCGCTTTCAAATAATTGAACAATGCCCTTTCGAGTGCATCATAGAAAAGCGTTTTGTTTTTTAAATTCTTTTTGGCTTCGCCCAAATATTTTTTAGACAAACGATTGGCTACCCGAAGTCGGGATCCTTCCACATCGTTAGAAATTCTATGATTGTGCTGTACCAAGAGCACAAAGGCAATCAATAAAAGTATGGGAAAAATCAATAAAGCATAAAAGAGCTTAGTATTCCAAAACTCTTTTTTGACGATGGGTTCTAAATTGGGGTTCAATTTGATAAATCGAAAAGACTCGTCTGTATTGGTCAGGAGTTGCTTGGCAATGGCAGCTGAAGAATTGTCATTTGAATTGTTGGCCACGGGCCCACCGTAAACATCAACTATTTGTGCGCTAGATCGCAGGGTAAAATACTTTTCTTTTTTGGGATCAAAATAGGAAAAGGAAACCGGTGCAATGGGATACTTTCCCTGAAAACGGGGAACTACGGTGTAGTTGTCTTCAATATTACCCTGCATACCCGATAGGGTGGTTTTTACATTTTCACTGTGTTCTGGTTCAAAAACTTCCAGCGTATTGGGCAATACCAATTCGGGCAAGTTAAACAGTTTGAGGTTTCCATTGCCTGTCACCTTGAGTTTGATTTCAAATGATTCCGAAGCTTTTAATGAATTTTTATTAATCAGCGCATCAAAATTAAATTGTCCTACAGCTCCAAAGAAATTCACGGGTTTGCCTTTTTCGGGTAAGGGTTTTACATTGATGGTTCTTCTCCCAGCGGTAACTGTTCTGGAGGACTGCTGTAGGATACGATTTCCGAAAAAATCCCTCCGGTTTGAGGGCAAATCGATGACCAAACTCAAACTGAGTGGTTCCAAGGTCAGTTTTCCTGTTTTTTGAGGGTAAAGAACACTTTTTTTCCAAACTACAACACTATAAGGTTCCCCCTTGTAGGTAGCATTTTCTACTTTGAGCCTAGGGATATCGATGTTGTGACTCCAGAAATCTGCAAACTGAGGGTTTTCCACCGCTCTTCCATCGGAGATTCGCAATGGGTTTCTAAAGTACAGTTTGTAAACCACTGTGATGGCCTCGTTGAGATAGGGGCGTGAATTGGATATTTCGGCTACCAAATGGAGGTTGTCATCAATCAAATACTCTGGGCTGTTAGGGTCTCTGGGAACCTCAACAGCCTCAGTAACGGTTATTTTTATTGGACTTGTTTTGTAGGTTTCCCCGTCAATTTTAATGGTGGCTTGAGCAATGGTTAGAGCCCCTTTGCGGGTAGGGGTCAAAAAATAGGTGTAGGTCTTGGAAAAACTTCTTTTTCCATTGATCCAAGAATTGCTGATGGACTGATTGGGTCCACTAAAAACCTTAAAACCACTAAAACTGGGTGGTGTAAAATCATCCCCGTTTTCATTCATAATAAAATCGACCCGCAGCCGCTCATTCAACCCCAAGCTTCTTTTACTGACTTTTGCTTCAAAACTCACCCCTTGCGCCATCGCTTGACCGGTGGTCATCATCATCACTAAAACGCTAACAAAAACATTTTTCATCAATTAAACTTTACCAATCTTTCTGACCTCTTATGGGAATTCCCTGAACCTTTTCGGCATTGACTTTGTCTTGTACTTTTTTCTCTTGATTGCTCATGGCTTCCAACAAACTTTTGACCTGCTCAGGAGAAAGTTCGGTTTGTCGGGGTTTTGAAGGTTGCTCTTTTTCTGAATCACCCTGCTCGGGTTGTTTGTCTTTTTCCTGATCTCCATCGTCTTTTTTATCCTCCTCGTCTTCACCTTCATCACCCTCTTTGTCCTCGTCTTCCTTTCCCGAATCCTTATCTTTATCGCCTTCTTTGTTTTCGTCTTTGTTATCGTCTTTGTTATCCTGATCCTTTTGGTCATCCTGATCGTTTTGATCTTGCTGATCATTTTGATCCTGATTTTGTTGTTCTTTTTCCAACATCTCTTTGGCCAATGCGTAATTGTAACGGGTCTCTTCGTCTTCGGAGTTATTTCGAAGGGCGTTTTTGAAGGCCTCCACCGCTTTGGCGTAGTCCTTCTGTTTCATAAACACATTTCCTAGGTTGTGAAAGGCGTGGTGTTTGCTCGATTTATTTTCTGCAAATTTCTGAGTTTGAAAAAAGCGTTGTTTTGCTTCGTCAAAATCTTGTTCTTGGAAATGGGTATTTCCAAGGTTGTATAAGGCCTCTGGTTTTTCAGGGGCTTTGGATAGTGCCCTGCGGTAGGCCATTTCTGCTTCATCAAAAAGCTCGGCAGAAGCCTGTTCATTCCCTTCAAAAATATGATTGATCACTTCACCCTCTTGAGCCATCAATGACACCCCAAACAGCAAAATTCCCCAAAAAAATATTGACTTTGACATCATTTTTCGTTGAATAAATTTAGACGTTGTACCCATTTGGTTTTGGTTTCAAAAAGAAATAACTCCAACAAAATTAATAGGAATCCCGCAAAAAGAAAAGTTTGAAACTGGTCTTTGTAGCTTACAAATTTCTTTGCTTCAAACTCTTTTTTATCCATATTTTTTAGGGTTTCCGTTACAAAATCCAACACGGCTTGGGTGTCGTTTCCATCTATATATTCTCCATCGGCCAACTCGGCAATTTCTTCGAGGATTGCTGCATTCCTTTTGGTTATCACCGTCACCCCTTCCAAATCTTTTTTGTAGGAATCTACTACTCCATTGCGTTTGATGGGGATGGGGGCTCCTTCGGCAGAACCTACTCCAAAAGTAAAAATTCTAATTCCCATATTCGCTGCTCTTTGGGCAGCAGAGGCACCTTCTTCGGAATGGTCTTCACCGTCCGAGATCAAAAAGACCACTCTATTGGTTTGATCCTCATCGTCAAAATAAGTTCCGGAGAGATCTAAAGCTGCGTCCAAGGCTGTTCCCTGGGAGGAAAGCATATTGGTGTTCAGGGCTTGGAGAAACATTTTGGCAGCCCCATAGTCAGTGGTAATGGGCAGCTGGGGAATGGCTTGGGCGGCATAGGCAATGATGCCAATTCTGTCACTGGCCAGTTGATTGATGATGGCAGAGACCAAGCGTTTGGACTTTTCCAATCGGTTGGGAGCAATGTCTTCAGCCAGCATACTTTTGGAGACATCAATGGCAAAAACAATGTCCACACCCTCTCTTTTTACGGTCTCCAATTGCGTTCCAATTTTGGGATTCACCAGACCTAATATCAAAAGGGAAATTCCAAGGGAAAGCATCAATAATTTCAGAGCAGGTTTGAACTTTGAGCGATGGGGACTCAATTTTTCCATCAAACTGGAGTGCGCAAATCGTTTTTGAGTCCTACTTTTCCAACCCATAACCAAAAAATAGGCTACCCAAAGTATGGGCAAGATGCCCAAACCGTAAAAGTAAAAAGGTGCGTCCAATTGATACATATCAAATAAAACTTCTAAAAAGAGTGTTTCTCATCAACCATTCTATAAAGAGCAAAGTCAGTGCCAACAATATCAAAGGCCTGAATTTTTCGTCATAATTGTAATACTTAAACTCCTCTATTTCGGTTTGTTCAAGCTTGTTGATTTCATCATAAATCTCCTCTAGCTTTTTATTATCCGTGGCACGGAAATACAATCCTCCAGTATTTTTGGCAATGGTCTGGAGCAATTCTTCATCAATTTCTACCTTGGTCATTCCGTATTGGAATTTCCCATTGGGCAAAAGTCCCACAGGCGCTCTCGCAGTTCCGTTACTCCCCAATCCAATGGTGTAGGTTTTTATTTCGTATTCTACGGCCAATTCACTAGCAATTTTTGGATCGATAAAGCCAGAGTTGTTTACTCCATCGGTCAACAAAATGATGACCTTACTTTTGGCACGACTGTCTTTCAGTCGGTTGACGGCGGTGGCCAATCCCATTCCTATGGCGGTTCCGTCCTCGATCAAGCCTTCAAACTGGATTTCTCTCAGTGCGTTTTTGACGATAGCACGATCGCTGGTAATGGGGGTTTTGGTATAACTTTCTCCTGCATAAATCACCAATCCAATCCTGTCACTCACCCGGTCATCTACAAAAGATGCAGCTACCCTTTTGAGGGCCGTCAAGCGATTGGGCTTTAAATCTTGTGCCAACATACTGGAGGAAATATCAATGGCCATGACGATATCTATTCCTTTGTTGGTTTTGGTTCGGGTAGATACATCCATGGTTTGAGGCCGGGCCAAAGCCATAACAATCAGAGCGAGGGAAAAAATTCTGAGAAGGAATAAGACGGGCTGCAATCGGGCCAAGAAACTGGACTTGGATAGGAAGCCTTCCAAGGAAGAAATTTTTAAAACCGCTTGTGTTTTTTTACGGCTAAATACATACCATCCCCCCAGCAATGGCAACGCAAGCAGCAGCCAAAGGTAGTCGGGATTCGCAAAGTAAATGCCTTCAAACATCGCTTATAATTCTTTTATCAATTCAAAACTGTCCATAACCCTTTTCTCAATGAATTTACCATAACGATCCTCTTTTTCATAGAGCAAAGTCAGATTGATCCCACCTTGTTCGAAATCAAACACATGGGTGATATAGTTACAACGAACCCTATTGTTTTTTCCTTTTTTTGGATAATCGAGCGTACCAAAAATTTTAAGCGCGGGTATGCCCGAAAGGGTGGTGATTGCCTCCTCTTTGATCAGAATATTGACCGCCCCTCTCGATTGGAAATCGTTGATGATGTCATTGATCAATTCCTGAATTTTTTCTTTTTGTTGGGCCTCTTGATCCTCTTTTGAAGGAGTTTCTTTACCTTCTTGCTTAGGTGGTTTTTGGGTGAATACCAAATCGATAAAGAAAGAAGCGTCGTAATCACCAGAGGAAAAACGCAGTGCTCCTCCTTTTTCGGTTTTTACCCTTCTCAACACCTCTGGTGTAGAAATTTTAACGGGAGGGGTTCCATATTGACTGGTGATCCACTCCTTATTTTTGAGTTTAATCGTAGGATAACCCAATAAGGTGTCTTGCACAGGATAATATCCGTATTTGAGAACTGATATTCCCAAGCTTAAAATTATCAAAATTCCAAGCGAAGCAAAACCCCATTGCAATTGTTTTTTTCTTCTTTTTTTGGCCAATAAAAGTCGGTATTCCTCCCTTTCTCTGATCTCCTCGGGAGTGGGTTCTGGCAGGGCTTCTTTGGTTTCTATTACCACTCCTTCCAGCAACTCCCTGTCTTTGGCTGTTGTACCAAACTCAGGAGTTGATCGGGCGAACTTGACCAAATCAGCGGTTTGCAAAACAGTCTTAAGGTTTTTGATGGTTTCCCTTTCCAAGTCCAACTGTCCCGATTCTTTTAGGGCATTCAACTTCAGCAACAATTCATCCGTGGTACTCTCCAAAGCAGTGATTTTGGCTTCTTCCTCCAGATAGCGCCTGACCACATCAGTGAGCCGTGAATAGTACTGTTTGTATTCTTCTTGAAGGGATGGCGTTATGGTTTCCAAGGCTTTAAGTTCCTCTATGGCACGCTCGAAGGGGGGGAGTTTTTTCTTGCGTTCTTCCCTTCTTTTTTTGGCAAAGAAAAAAGCGTAAATCAATCCCACCAGCAACAACACGGCCAAAACTCCATAGACAATACTCTGGGTGAGAGCATCAAAATTTTGGGCTACAACCGCAACGGGCTTGATGTCAAAAAGTTTTTGTTTAAGGGTATCTACGGGAACATTGGCCACCTGAATCAAAAGGGAGTCCGAAATTTTGGAAAACCCGTTGATCATTACCTTTTGGGGCGGCAACCAGTAGGCACCAGAATCGAACTGTATCAGGGCGTATTTTTTGGTAAAAAGATAATGACTTTGTGCCCTTAGGGTGTCTATGGGACTTTCTTCTAATACTTCAAAAGGCGCAAAAAAAGGTTGCTCAGAAAAAGTAATCTGGTCAGTAGAATCGGCCTTGATCTGAAGGATGTATTCTATTTTTTCTCCAATCCGCATTTTGGTGGTATCTACTGCCACTTGCAAATCATAGCCCCTTTGGGCAAAGCCAAAGGCAGTGGAAAAGAGACCGACCCATAAAAGCAATGTCTTTCTGTTCATCTAGCCTCTGGATTTAAAGTAGTTCAACAATTTTTTGACATAGCTCTCGTCCAATCTGCTGTGCAAAGTTCCTGCACCGTTTTTATGAAAAAGGGTTTCAAATTCACCAACCATAGAACGGTATCGTTCTGCATAGGTTTTTCTTACAGTGGACGATTGAGTATTGATCCACGCCGTCTGCCCGGTTTCATTATCTGTCATAGGAACCAAACCAATATTAGGAATATTCTCCTCGTGCCGATCGTAAATTCTGATCCCCGTCAAATCGTGTTTTTTGGCTGCAATTCTCAAGGTCTTTTCATATCCACTGTCCATAAAATCCGACATCATAAATACTATGGCTTTCTTTTTCAATACCCCCGACAAAAACTCAAAGGCATTGCTGATACTGGTCTTTTGGCTTTTGGGGTGATATTCTAGGAGTTCTCGAATGATTCGCAAAACATGAGAACGTCCTTTTTTGGGCGGGATGAACAATTCTATTTGGTCTGAAAAGAGGATTAATCCAACTTTATCGTTGTTTTGCATGGCCGAAAAAGACAATGTAGCAGCAATTTCGGTCAATTCTTCTCTCTTAAATTGACCTTGAGTACCGAACAATTCCGAACCACTGACATCGATCATCAACATCAGGGTCAATTCTCTTTCTTCTTCAAAAACTTTGACAAAGGGTTCATTGTAGCGGGCGGTAACATTCCAGTCAATACTTCTTACATCGTCCCCATATTGATATTGGCGCACTTCACTAAAAGTCATACCCCTTCCCTTGAAGGTACTGTGGTATTCCCCTCCAAAGATATTATCACTCAAGCGACGGGTCTTGATTTCAATCTTGCGAACTTTTTTTAAGAGCTCCTTAGTATCCATGGGTGCTAGAATTTGAAGTAAGAAAAGACCAGAGTTTTATGGAACTTCTACTTCGTTGATGATTTGGCTGATCAAATCTTCTGTGGTCACATTTTCTGCTTCGGCCTCGTAGGTCAATCCGATACGGTGTCTCAACACATCGTAAATGACCGCACGAACATCCTCAGGAATGACATAGCCTCGGTGTTTTAAAAAAGCATGACATTTGGCAGCAGTGGCCAAATTGATACTCCCCCTGGGGGAGGCACCAAAACTGATTAAGGGTTTGATCGCAGCCAAATTGTAACGCTCTGGATAACGGGTGGCAAAAACCAGATCGAGGATGTACTTTTCAATTTTTTCATCCATATAGATTTCCCTGACGGTCGCTTGTGCAGTTTCAATCTGTTTGGTGGTTACTACTGCCTTGACTTTTTCTTTGATGTTGTTGAGATTCGAACGTACAATGACTTGCTCCTCTTCCAACTTGGGGTAATCAATAATGGTTTTGAGCATAAAACGATCAACTTGAGCTTCGGGCAGGGGATAGGTTCCCTCCTGTTCAACAGGGTTTTGGGTGGCCATGACCAAAAAGGGAGCAGGGAGTTTGAAGGTAGTGTCACCAATGGTTACTTGCTTTTCCTGCATGGCTTCGAGCAATGCCGACTGAACCTTGGCCGGAGCTCGATTGATCTCGTCTGCCAAAACAAAGTTAGCAAATACGGGGCCTTTTTTGATGGTAAAATCGTTTTCCTTAATGTTGTAGATCATGGTTCCCACAACATCAGCGGGAAGCAAATCGGGGGTGAACTGAATCCTACTGAATTGCCCTTTTACGGCTTGACTGAGGGTGTTGATAGCAAGGGTTTTGGCCAATCCGGGAACACCTTCCAAAAGGATATGACCTCGACCTAATAGACCGATCAACAAACGCTCGATCATCTCTTTTTGTCCGATGATCACCTTGTTGATTTCTAGGGTCAACAGATCAACAAAGGCACTTTCTTTCTCGATCTTTTCATTGATTGCTTTAATGTCAACAGTCTTATTCATTGTTTCTTCCATAGTATAGTATCAATTAAAACATTATCTAGGGGTGCAAAATTCAAAAATATTTTTGTCTTGAATTGTTAACAATTGGTTAAAAATAGGGACATCAGGAGGTTTTTTCATTTCAAAGACACCCAGATATTTAGGACTGTAATTTAAAAGAATTTAAAAAAATACAAAAGAGAAAAACGATAATATGCATCGCAAATTGATAAATACTTTGTGGGCTATCAAAAAATACAATAAGGAAAAAAACACCATTTATCCGCAATATTAACACTTGACCTGTAAAATTAGTGTGGGTTTTTGTTAGTTTTATAAAGCCAAATCTAAAACCCTATGAAACCTACTTCCCCCAAACTTGGGCTTGTGCTGTTGTTTTTACTTTTGATCGCCTGCCAAAAAACCGACAGTAGCTCCACCTCCACAAATTACTTTAAAATTGATGACCAAAGGCACAGCATTGAAAAAGCCGCTTTTGTAAACTTGGAAGATAATCCTGTACTCAAGGATATGAAAGTCCTTTTGTTTATTTCTGATGGTTTATCCTTTGATGCCAACAGCAATCGGGAGCTAAAAATCAGAGGGAAAGGAAAACTGATGGGTTTTATCATCTACAGTCAAAAAAATGAGAGACTGAAAAATGGAGATCATTTTATCAACCTCCGCTTGATATAACAGTAAATGATAACGTTGATAGAGTTCCATTTGGGCAATTTGATCCTTTTTTTTACAGGCTCTGATAAGGGGGCTTATATGCAGTTTCTTGTAATTCAATGATAATGTATTCAATAATATGAGCTCAAAACTGGTGAATTGTTACACTTTACTCATCATTTTTTTGCTCAAGGCTTAGCAACCAATACATGGTCTATTCTACAGAAAGCAAGACCATTCCTTTTTTTCGTAATCTTAGTTTCAAAATTGAATGGGTGTTTTAGGGAAATCCAGAAAAGTAAATAACAAAGTTTCAGGAAGTGGAACCCTAAACACTATTGATTAGATTTAACTTTTCCGAACCTTCAAAAAAGAAAAAGGATGGAAATAATACAAATCAATAAAAAAAGATAGTGGAATTAATCCAAACCTTCGGGGTATAAAAAATGATTGTAAGGAAAACGGGTAATGTGAATTTTCCGGGTTTCGGCATATACCCTTTCCCGAAAAGCCTGAAGGTTTTCTTTGTTAAGAGCCGAAATGAACAGTGCTCGGTCGTTGACCCTATGCATCCAAGTCGATTGCCATTCCTCCAGGCTATAGTGCTTTGAGGTCCTTTCGGCCATCAGGTCGGTTTCGTCCCAAGGCTCGGGCTGGTAGGCATCGATTTTGTTAAACACCATGAGCGTAGGTTTGTCCAAACTTTGGATTTCACCCAAGATTTGATTGACGGACTCAATATGCTCCTCAAAATTGGGATGGGAAATGTCCACCACGTGCAACAACAAATCGGCTTCTTGTACTTCGTCCAAAGTACTTTTAAAAGATTCTACCAATTGGGTGGGCAGTTTGCGAATAAAGCCCACGGTATCACTGAGCAAAAAAGGCAAATTGCCAATGACCACTTTGCGAACGGTGGTATCGAGGGTAGCAAAAAGTTTGTTTTCGGCAAAGACCTTGCTTTTGGCAATGACATTCATCAGGCTCGATTTGCCGACATTGGTATAGCCCACCAATGCGACCCTGACCAAGGCCCCACGGTTACCCCTTTGGGTGGCCATTTGCTTGTCGATGGTAATCAGTTTTTTCTTGAGCAGAGAAATTTTCTCCCTTCCGATACGTCGGTCGGTTTCGATTTCTGTTTCCCCTGGTCCACGCATTCCGATCCCACCACGTTGACGTTCCAAGTGCGTCCAAAGTCCTTTGAGCCGGGGCAATAGATATTCGTATTGGGCCAATTCAACCTGGGTACGGGCATAACTGGTTTGGGCACGCTGAGCAAAAATATCCAATATCAAACCGGTACGATCCAAAATTTTACAGCGCAAAATCTTTTCGATATTTCCCTGTTGTGCGGGGGTCAACTCATCGTCAAAAACAACGGTGGTGACTTCGTTTTCACTGACATAATTTTCGACCTCTGCCATTTTTCCCGAACCAATAAAAGTCTTTGGGTTGGGGATTTGCATTTTTTGAACAAATCGTTGGAGTACCTGCCCTCCAGCGGTATGTGTCAAAAAGGCCAATTCATCCAGATACTCTTTGGATTGGACAGCATCCTGCTGGCTGTTGATGATCCCCACAATCACAGTTTTTTCTAACGTAAGCGATTTGGCTTCGATCATGGGACTACTTCTTCCAAGTTTTTAGGACCAAGTGCTGACCGTCATATTCGGCATAGGTGTTATGGGTGATCCAATCGCCCAAATTGATGTATTGGGACTTTTCACCCAATGAAATTTCTAAAGGAAGGTGCCGGTGACCAAAAACAAAATAATCAAAATGTTCTTTTTGAAGTTTTCTTTTGGAGTAGGCCACCAACCACTCTTTGTCCTCTCCCAAAAATTTGACATCTTCTTCTCCAGAAATCAGTTTGTTTTTTTTGGAAAGGTATTGACCCAATCGGACGCCCCAATCGGGATGAAGCCAACGAAAAAGCCATTGAGATAGTGGGTGATTAAACAACTTTTTCATGCATTTGTATCCCTTGTCCCCAGGACCTAATCCATCGCCATGACCGATATAAAAACGGCTGGTTCCCACGGTCAAAGTGATCGGTTGGTGGTGAACGGTAGCGCCCAGTTCCTTTTGAAAATAGTCCCGCATCCACAAATCGTGGTTACCTACAAAAAAGGTGATGGGGATGCCCGCATCGGAAAGCTCTGCCAGTTTGCCCAGTACCCTGACAAAACCTTTGGGGACTACGGTTTTGTATTCAAACCAAAAATCAAATAGATCGCCCAACAAATAGATGGCTGCGGCATCTTTTCGAATTTCTTCCAACCAAGTGACAAAAAATTTTTCTCTTTCCCGGCTTTGTTTTTCATCGGGCAAACCCAGATGATTGTCAGAGGCAAAGTATATTTTTTTGTTTTTTGGAAGCTCCATAAAATATAAAGTTAGACTAAGCTATGGCCTGATCCAAATCTTCGATCAGATCTTGAACGTCCTCAATGCCAACGCTTAGGCGGATCAACCCATCGACTACTCCGCTTTTTTCGCGAACTGCTTTGGGGATGGAGGCATGGGTCATGGAAGCAGGGTGTCCAGCTAAACTTTCAACCCCACCCAACGATTCAGCCAAAATAAAGAGCTTTAAATTTTCTACTATACTCATCGATGTTTGCAAATCTCCGCCTCTGGGAACAAAAGACAACATACCACCAAAGGCGTTCATTTGTTTTTTGGCGACCTCGTGATTGGGGTGATCGACCAATCCCGGCCAATATACTTTTTCGATTTTGGGGTGATGTTGGAGGTAAATCGCCACCGCAGCCCCATTTTCACAATGTCTTTGCATTCTTAAATGGAGGGTTTTGATGCCCCTAAGAGTGAGAAAGCAATCCATGGGTCCGGGGACGCCACCGCCAGAATTTTGGATAAAGGCGAGTTTTTCTTGCAAGGCGTCATCATTGACTACCAGAAGTCCCAAAACGGTATCACTGTGTCCAGCGAGGTATTTGGTCGCAGAGTGCAAAACGATATCGGCGCCCAGATCGAGGGGTTGTTGCAGATAGGGAGAGGCAAAGGTATTGTCAACGGCTACCAGAGCGTTGTGGGCTTTTCCCAATGCGGCAATGGCTTGGATGTCGACCACTTTCATCATGGGGTTGGTAGGGGTTTCGACCCAAATCAGTCGGGTTTTGTCGTTGAGGAATTGGGTCACGGTATCGGGCTTTTCCATATTGACAAAATGGATTTTTAAGCCATATTTGTCAAAGATTTGGGTCATCAATCGATAGGATCCTCCGTAGAGATCGTCGGTAGAAATGATTTCGTCTCCAGGTTTAAAAAGTTTGAGAACGGTGTCCATTGCGGCCATACCAGAGGCAAAGGCCAAACCGTGTTTTGCATTTTCGATACTGGCAATGGAACGCTCCAAGGCAGTACGGGTGGGGTTGTGCGTTCGACTGTATTCATAGCCTTGATGTTCACCCGGAGTGGTTTGGGCATAGGTCGAAGTTTGATAAATGGGCGGCATGACCGATCCATAGGCTTTATCGGGTTGCTGACCTCCGTGAATTGTGGCACTGTTAAAACGCAATTTTTTCGCCATTGCAGTCGATTTTAGTTAGTGCAAAGGTATTGGAATTTTGGGAAAAAGATTCAGGATGGGTCAAAGAAAGAAGGGCAAACAAGCCAGGACGGGTAGGCAGGTCACCGAGCCAGGCCAGTGGCCAATCCCCACCATAGGGCTGACTCAATGTAAAGTCTTAGAAAATTGAAGTGTAAAAGGATCGAAAAACATGGGTTCAAGACTTTTCATTATCGGTCTAAAAACCATTTCTTTGCACTGAAAATTCAAAAGATGGGCTTTTTTCTTTATTTGAGCAGTTGTAGTACTTGCAAGAGGATCATGGAATTACTGGCATTGCCGGAGGACCTCAAATTGATCGACATCAAAAAAGAGCCCCTTGGCACAGATCAGTTGGATTTTTTGTATCAAAATACAGGCAGTTATTTGGCTTTGATCAACAGACGGGCTCAGTTGTTTAAACAACTACAAATCGATACGCAACAGCTCACAGAGGATTCCGCCAAAAATTTGCTCTTGGAGCACTATAGTTTTCTCAAACGTCCAGTATTGGTTTATCGAGACAAAGTGTTTGTCGGCAACAGCAAGGCTGTGGTTGCCGAAGCCAAAAAATGGATTGATGAACACTAGATCTTGGGCACTCTTGGCCGCAGGAGGAGCCACAGCCATCTATGGACTCAACCACACCGTAGCCAAGGTAGTGATGCCAGATTATGTCGGTGCTTTTGGGTTTATTTTTATTCGTACTGCAGGAGCCACTTTACTGTTCTGGTTACTCAGTTTATTTTTAAAATCAGAGAAAATTGAGCGCGTTGATTACCTCCGTTTATTTCTGGCTGCCCTGATGGGCATGTGTATCAATATGCTTTCATTCTTTAAAGGCTTGGAGCTTTCAACCCCTGTAAATAGTGGAATTTTTGCCACCACCAATCCCATCATCATCCTATTGCTCTCCTATCTTTTTTTGAATGAAAAAATTGGAATGAGAAAGTTTTTAGGCATCACTATGGGATTTACCGGCGCCATGATACTGGTACTCTATGGCACTCAAAATACGACTAATGCTCCCAATGTGCTGTTGGGAAACATCTTGTTTATGATCAATTCGGTCTTCTTTTCGGCATTTATCATTGTAGTCAAGCCCTTGTCAGAAAAATACAATACCGTGACCATTATGAAATGGTTATTTCTCATTGGCTTTGTACTCACCTTTCCAGTAACTATTGGAGAATATGCAGCAGTGGACTGGAGGAATATGCCTTTTGATGTCCTTTGGAGGGTTGCGTTTGTTGTTTTGGGAACGACCTTTTCGACCTATTTACTCAACCTCTATGCCCTGAAGAATTTACAGGCTTCGACCGTTGGTGCATTTGCCTATGCCCAGCCCATCATTGCCATAGGCTATGCTGTCTATACTGGAAATGACAGCTTGGATGAGGTCAAAGCCATTGCTTGTTTGGTGATTATGACGGGTGTTTATTTGGTTTCCAAAAAACCCTTAAAAGTTCGAAGTAAGGCCTTGGGTCTTTAAAAAATATCATTAGGGTAGAGACTAATTATGACTACTTTATTATTTTTGGCGAGTATTTAGTACTTAAAAATTCGTAATGAAGAAATCCTTAGCATTTTTAGTAGTCTTGGTTGTAACGATCGCCTGTGGTCCAAAAAAAGAAAAAAAGAAATCTTTTGAGTACAAGCGCACCACTACCGAGAAAAAAGCCGAAAAAAAAGCAATTGAAAAAGCCCCTGTCAATGTTGAAAACGTTGGGATTGGCCCCATCAAATCAATGGCTTTTGACACCAATATAGATGCTGCTTTGGCCGAAGAGGGATCGACTATTTTTAAGCAAAAATGCACCGCTTGTCACATGCCCGATCGAAAGCTGATAGGCCCTGGTATGAAGGGGATTTTCGACCGTAGAAATCCAGCATGGGTGATGAACATGATACTGAATCCCACAGAGATGCTTCAAAAGGATGAAACCGCTGTGGCATTGTTGAAAGAATACAACAATGTAATGATGCTCAACCAAAACCTATCCCAAGAAGAGGCACGAGCATTGGCAGAATATTTCAGAACTCTATAGCGAAGACCAGGCTTTTCCTCCTGTAGTTTCCATCAAATCTACACAACCTTTCTGCTCTCCAGGAATGGGTGCATAGGCCATAACATTTTCACCAATGTATTCATTGGTTTTAAAGGCGTTGATGGTCATACTCCGAAGTTGTTTCGCAAACGCAGAAGCCGTTTGATAGTTTTCATCGTCTTGGGCTGAATTTTGTTGCTGCTGATCTGCTTTTAAATATTTGGCCAATTGCGCATCTAAGTCCGAACGTTCTAGGCGACTGGCATTGCTTTTGCCCGTATCTTTGAGGGCTATTGCAATGAACTGATCCAAACCGTCGGTAATCTTTTTCTGTGCTTTCTCATTCATAATGACATCAATAAACCCATCCAAAAATTCCGGTAATTTTAATTCAATAGCACCAGGAATATCTGTATCTGGAATGATAAGATCCATTAATTGAGATACCACCGAAAAATTCTCCTTTGAAAAATGAATCGGTGAAAAAGTGTCGGTTTGGGTTTGGCAACTTTGAAGCATTCCGACTACCGCAGGGGTAACGGTAATGGCTGTGGTTCCAAAACCTATTGTTCTTAAAGCTTTTCTTCTGTCCATATTTTGATAGATTATAGATTCATTTTTTTAAGTTCTTTAACAGCGTGATCAACGGCTCTGGCCGTCAAAGCCATGTATGTCAAGGATGGGTTGGTGTTCCCGGCTGAAGTCATTCCCGATCCATCGGTAACATATACGTTGGATACTGAGTGGAGTTGGTTGTACTTGTTCAACACAGAGGTTTTGGGATCACGTCCCATACGAGCGGTACCCATCTCGTGAATTCCCAAGCCCATAGAGTAGCCTTTGTCATACTGTTGTATGTCTTTAAATCCAGCAGCATCGAACATTTCCGCTGCCTGAACCATCATATCCTTACGCATTATTTTTTCATTTTCCTTGATCTCAGCATCAAAAGTAACAGTGGGCAATCCCCATTGGTCTTTGTTGTTGGGATCGAGATACATTTTATTTTCGTGATAGGGCAAGGTTTCACCAAATGCGGTCATACCTATACGCCATCCACCAGGTTTCATCACGGCTTCTTTTAGTCCTTCACCATAGGCCATTTCGTTGACGATCTGAGTCCAGTCGCTTCGGTTGGCTCCTCCTTGATAACCATATCCTCTGATAAAGTCTTTACGGTTGGTGGCTCCACCAATGTTTCTAAATCGGGGAATATAAATCCCATTGGGTCTTCTTCCAGTGTAATACTTATCCTCGTGTCCTTCAATAGTCGCAGTGGCACCCAATCTAAAATGATGATCCATCATGTTGTGTCCCAATTCTCCAGAATCATTACCCATACCATTGGGAAAACGATCGGAGGTGGATTGCATCAATATGGAGGTAGAGGCAACGGTTGAAGCACAAAGGAAAACTACTGTGGCCTTGTACTCAATAACCTCTTTGGTTTCCACATCGATCAAACGAACACCCGTTGCTTTTTTGCTGCCGGCATCATAGAGAACTTCACTGACGACAGAATTGGGTCTTAGGGTCATGTTTCCAGTGGCTTCTGCCGCAGGCAAAGTAGAGGAATTACTGCTGAAATAGGCTCCAAATGGACAACCTCTACGACAGCGGTTTCTGTATTGACAAGAATTTCTTCCCAGACCAGGTTTGGTTCCTTCGGTGATGTGAGCGACCCTTCCGATGGTTACTACCCTATCGGTAAATTTTTTGGCCACCGCATCTTTTAATTCGTTTTCAGCGCAGTTCAGTTCCATGGGAGGTAGGAATTCACTGTCGGGCAACTGAGGTAAGCCTAATTTTTCTCCACTGATGCCCACATATTTTTCTACATAGCTGTACCAAGGAGCAAGGTCTTTATAACGGATGGGCCAATCCACTGCTATACCATCTTTGGCATTGGCTTCAAAATCGAAATCACTCATCCGGTAACTTTGTCTTCCCCAAAGCAATGACCGTCCTCCTACATGATAGCCCCGAATCCAATCAAACCGCTTGTCTTCATTGTAGGGGTGTTTGTTGTCATCTACAAAAAAATGAGTGGTAGATTCGGTGTTTACATAATTGGTGCGGCTTTGCTTGGGCTGGCGTTTTCTGATTTCTTGGGTGATCTTGTCCCCTCCTTTGAAATCCCATTTGTCCATATTGGCGGTTGGATAATCCACAGGGTGTTGCACCATTGGACCTCTTTCCAATACCAAGGTCTTTAATCCTTTTTCGCATAATTCTTTAGCGGCCCAACCTCCGCTGATTCCAGTTCCAACTACTATGGCATCGTAACTATCGTTCATATATTTTAACTGAGGTTATACTATCATTTATTATTGTAAAAATATCTTTTTGAAGCATAAACAACAACAAAAATGTTTTTTTTATTTAGAATGACATATATAAGGACGAATTCGAGATAACTTCATGTCATTTTATTTTTGATTTGGGAGGTCTATATTGTATTTATATTCCATTTTGGTTTTGAAAAATTAATCCTATTTTTACTCCAATTGTAAAAATAAATCAAAATGAGTAAAATTCGACTAGGCGTATTGGGCGGCGGTGGCGATTCGCTGATCGGCGTATTGCACCGAGTGGCCTCCCATATGTATGATCGCTACGAAATCGTGGGGGGCGTTTTTAATCCTGACTATGAAGAAAACATCAAATTTTCCAAACAAATTGGCGTGAATACCGATAGAGTTTACAAGGACTTCGATGCCTTTGTAGCAGAAGAATCTGCCAAACCCGAAAGCGAAAGGGTTGAAGTAGTTTCTGTTTTGACCCCTAATTTCTTGCACTTCCCAATGGCCAAAAAACTATTGGAAAATGGTTTTAACGTCATTTGTGAAAAGCCGCTGACTACCACATTGGAAGAGGCCAAAGAACTGCAAGCACTACAAAAAAAGCATCAAGCCATCTTTGCAGTGACCTATACCTATACTGGCTACCCCATGGTCAGAGAAATGAAAGATATGATTGCCAATGGTGTGATCGGCAATGTTCACAAGGTAGATTTACAATACTACCAAGGCTGGATCAATCCCGTGATCCACGACAAAGAAAAAAGAAGTAAAGTATGGCGATTGGACCCCAAAAAGGCGGGAATCAGTTCTTGTATCGGTGATATCGGTACCCATATTTTTAATATGGTGGAATACGTAACAGGCTTGGAGGTTTCGGAATTACTTTCCGATCTCAACACCCTATACGATGATAACCCCTTGGACATTGACGGATCGATTTTGATTCGCATGGAAAACAAAGTCAAAGGATTGTTAAGAGCCAGTCAAATTGCTACCGGAGATGAGAACAACATTACTGTTGCGATTTATGGACGTGAAGGGGCATTGAAATGGGAACAAGAAAATCCCAATTATTTGTACCACCTCAAAGATGATGAACCCAGAAGATTGATCAAGCCAGGAAACGCTGCCTATAATACGGCTGTATCTTTGGACGGTACCAAACTTCCTGCAGGTCATCCCGAAGGAATCTTTGATGCCATGGGGAATATTTACAAAGGAGTAGCCAAAGCACTCCGGGAAGAAAAATCATTCAACGGAGAATTTCCTACCCTTTACGAAGGAGTCAGAGGGATGTTATTTATAGAAAAAACAGTAGAATCGAATCAAAAAGGAAACGTATGGGTAAGCATGGAAAATCAATGAAAACCATAAAAGGACCTGCGGTTTTTTTGGCGCAATTTGTCGATAAGCAGGCTCCCTTTAATACACTAGACGGCATGTGCCAATGGGCGGCCGACTTGGGTTATAAAGGGATTCAGATTCCCACATGGGAGCATTTTTTAATCGATTTGGATAAGGCTGCCGAAAGCCAGACCTACTGCGATGAACTCAAAGGCAAAATCAATTCCTATGGCTTGGAAATCACAGAACTTTCCACCCACCTTCAAGGACAATTGGTCGCTGTTCATCCTGCTTACGATTTGATGTTTGACAGCTTCGCGCCCGATGCCTACAAAAACAATCCCAAGGCCAGAACACAATGGGCTATAGAAACCCTTAAAAAAGCCGCCAAAGCGAGCAACCGATTGGGACTAAATGCTCATGCGACCTTCTCTGGTGCGCTATTGTGGCACACTTGGCATCCTTGGCCTCAACGCCCCGAGGGATTGGTCGAAATGGGATTTAAAGAATTGGCCGACAGATGGCTCCCCATTCTCAACACCTTCGATGAAAATGGAGTTGACGTTTGCTACGAAATTCATCCCGGTGAAGACCTCCACGATGGAGTAACCTTTGAACGCTTTTTGGAAGCCACCGGAAATCACAAAAGGGCTAACATCCTTTATGATCCGAGTCACTTTGTACTCCAACAACTGGACTATATCGAATACATCGACCACTATCACGAGTTCATCAAATCTTTCCACGTGAAAGATTCGGAGTTTAAGCCCAATGGAAAAAAAGGAGCCTTTGGAGGCTATGGCGATTGGATTGATCGAGCAGGACGCTATCGTTCTCCCGGCGACGGACAAATCGATTTTAAAACCATTTTTACTAAGCTCACAGAATACGGCTGCGATGTTTGGGCAGTGATGGAATGGGAATGCTGTATCAAAAGTCCCGAGCAAGGGGCAAGAGAAGGCGCGCCCTTCATTCAATCACACATCATAGAGGCCACTCAAAAGACTTTTGATGACTTTGCCGGTACCGAAATCGATGAAAATCATCTTAAAAAAATTCTCAACCTTTAAACTAAACCAAATGAAAAAAATATTACTAATTGTATTTGTATCCCTAAGTGTGGCCTGTAATCAGACCCCAAAAAAAAAGAAAGTAACCGCCGAAGCTGCCCCAGCACAGAATGAATGGGTAGATCTATTCGATGGTGTTTCCTTCAAAGGCTGGCATCAATTTAATAAAACCGAAATGAGTTCGGCCTGGGTTATAGAAGACGGAGCCATGGTATTGCCCGATGGGACTGGAAGTGGAAAAGGCAATAATATTGTTACGGACAAGGAATATACCAACTTTGAACTTTCCATGGAATGGAAAATTGTTGAAGGAGGAAACAGTGGTATTTTTTGGGGCGTAAAAGAAGGAGAGGGTTATAAAACTCCCTATCGAACAGGACCCGAAATCCAAGTATTGGACAATGAGCGTCATCCAGACTCATTTAATAAACCCAATTATCATCAAGCAGGAGCGCTTTATGATATGGTTCAGCCCTCACAGAATGTATGCAAACCCGCTGGAGAATGGAATCACGTTTTAATTTCAATCAATTACAACACCAACAAGGCAAGTGTTAAACTCAACGATGTGGAAATCGTAACTTT
>JAACDY010000028.1 GCA_009936675.1 Bacteroidota bacterium | reverse complement strand
GCGCCACCAACATGATCAAATCGATCAATTTGAGAATGACCTCATTAAAGGCATCGAAAAAGTCTTTTACGGGTTTTGATTTTTCGGCAGGAATAAGAATCAATCCGATTCCGAAAAACAAGGCAAAAAAGATGACTTGAAGCATATTGCCATTTTCTGTTGTGGCCTTAAAAATATTATCGGGAACGAGATTTACCAAGGCTTGTAGTGGGCCTGCGTCCTTCTGTTTTTGTGCAACAGCTTGTTTTTCTGCCGCATCCGATTGATAGGCTACAATCAGTTCTTGACGGGTTTGTTCGCTAATGCTTTTGCCCGGCTTTACGGCATTGACCATAATCAGTCCGATTGTCACGGCTACCACAGTGGTCACGATGTAGATAACAATGGTACGGCCACCCATTTTGGACAGTCTGGAGATGTCTTTAAGATCTGAAACCCCTTTGATCAAAGAACCCAGTATCAGGGGCATGGCTATGAGTTTGAGGGCATTGATAAAAATGGTGCCAAAAGGTTTGACCCAATGGGAAATGAGTTTGGGACCCACCTCAAAGGTGGTGAAAACAGCACCCACCACAACACCGAGGATCATGCCCAGCATAATACTCCAGTGTAATGGGATTTTTTTCATCATTATTTTTTGACTGCTCTGTTGAGTAATGTTAAATCAGCCAAAACCAAAGCGGCCATGGCTTCGACAATGGGTACTGCTCTGGGAACAACACAAGGATCGTGTCTTCCTTTGCCCTGCATTTCTACTGTTGCTCCTTTGTTGTTGATGGTTTGCTGAGATTGCATAATGGTCGCTACAGGCTTGAAAGCTACCTTAAAATAGATGTCCATTCCGTTGGAAATCCCCCCTTGTACACCTCCCGATTGGTTGGTTTGGGTAGTTCCATCGGCGTTGTACAGATCGTTGTGATGGCTTCCCCTGTTCTTGGCACCTGCAAAACCACTTCCGTATTCAAAACCTTTTACGGCATTGATGGAAAGCATGGCTTTACCCAATTCTGCATGGAGTTTGTTGAAAACGGGTTCTCCCAAGCCAGCCGGAACATTTTCAATCACACAACTGATGATTCCTCCCACCGTATCTCCTTCTTTTCGGATTTGCTTGATATATTCCTCCATCTCGGTTGCTTTCTGTGGGTCTGGACAACGAACAGGATTTTGTTCTATGGTTTCAAAATCCACTTCTTTGTAGGATTTTTCCATTTGTATTTCCCCAACGGCAGATACGTAGGCAGTAAATTTGACATCACTGAGGAACTGCTTGGCAATAGCTCCTGCCACTACCCTGCTGGCTGTCTCTCGTGCCGAACTTCTACCCCCACCTCTGTAGTCTCTTACACCGTATTTGTCGTCGTAAACCTTATCGGCATGGGAAGGACGGTATTGGTCTTTGATATGGTCGTAATCCCTTGATTTCTGATTGGTATTGAAAATGGCGAAACCAATGGGCACACCAGTGGTTTTTCCTTCAAAGATTCCAGAAAAAAATTCAACTTCGTCGGGTTCCTTTCTTTGGGTTACGATGGCCGACTGACCGGGTTTTCTGCGATTGAGATCCCTTTGTATGGCTTCCATGTCCAACTCAATTCCCGAGGGACAACCGTCGATTACACCTCCAATAGCAGGCCCGTGGGACTCTCCGAAAGAGGTCAACTGAAACAGATTTCCGAATGTATTTCCTGACATATGATTCTAAAATGCAAATATAATGGGAAAGTTTTGATTAGGCTTGAGCCATTAGCCTCTATCCACTACAGAGATAGAAATAATTCAAAATGATCCTTAGTCGGTTGGGATTGTTTTGAGCCGAATACGATTATACCCAATTTGAAAAAATTGATCGAAAAAACCACCCCTTTCTGCGCAATTATTTCCTGCCATGCTTTCCGCATCCCCTCACTCCAGTGGATGTCGTCGAAAATAACCAAGACCCTGTCCGAAATGTTGTTTTTTAGCAATTCAAAATATTTTAAGGTTGCGTCGTAGCGGTGATTACCATCAATAAAAAGCAAATCGAAGTGAATATCCTTGTTTATAATATCTATCAATGTTTGATCGTATAAACCGTGTACCACCTCAAACTCTTGTTCTGTGGAGAGCAAAGTCAAACGTTGTTGGGCGATATCACATAAGCCTTTTACTCCTTCGAGTGTGATAAATTTTGTATTTTTCTTTCCCTCTAATGCTTTGAGGAAATACTGTCCCGAAACTCCCAAATTGGTTCCGATTTCCAAAACATTATTGATGTTATTTGATTTGGAGAGCTGATAAAAAAAACGAGTCCATATTTCGGGCGATGCGGCACGCTTGGCCACTTCTGCAACAGTCATTTCTGCGTTAGATCCGATTTCTTCAAAATTGATTTTTCGGTTGTCGGCATACAAATCTGCCCTGAATTGATGGAGCGTTTCAAAAAGTTGTTTTTCCTGGGAATTGTTGTCAGGATTTAATGTCTTTGAAAAAGCTTGGGCAATCTGTTTTCCTTCAACTCCAAATTGATTTAATTTCCGTATACAACTGTTTTGCAAAACTTTACTTTTTACAAAATGTTTGAGTTTTAAAAATTTTAGGTAAAGCATTCTATATGTTCTTTTTATAAAGAATGGGATTTAGGTGGGAGTCGATGACCTCCCCTATTTTGACGCCAGGACACCAAGTTTCCCAATCATTCATCT
>JAACDY010000199.1 GCA_009936675.1 Bacteroidota bacterium | reverse complement strand
CCATCACACCCAATGGCGATGGTAAAAATGATACGTGGATCATTGAGGGGATTGAGCAGTACCCCAAAGCACAAATTTTTGTTTACAACCGTTGGGGAGAAGTCGTTTTGAGTGCCAAAAGGGGTTATAAAAACGATTGGGCCGGTAACTATAAAAACAACAGAGACCTTCTTCCTACCGGCCCTTACTATTATATCATTGACTTTGAAAATGATGGTAGAATCGACCTGAGTGGTTGGATTTATATTTCGGATTGATTCCTTTTAATATCGTTAATGGTGAAAAAAATAAGTGCTTTTTTTCTAACACTTTTGCCCATGTTGATTTGGACTCAACAGGATACCCAAATTGCTTTTTTTAAAAAACACCTCCAATTGTACAATCCTGCTGCAACAGGTTTGGAAAATCAGATGATATTGAGCTCTACCATACGCAGTCAATGGAGTGATGTTAAGGGAGCTCCTAATGTTCAATTATTCAATTTGTCCATTCCCGAAGGGGAAAAAAGATTGGGATATGGGGCACTTTTGATGATGGATAAAACTTTTATCGAACATCAAACAAGACTATTTGCAAGCTTTTCCTATCGTCTACCAATAGGAGAAAAAAATTCCTTTTATCTCGGAGTTCAGGGAGGAGGGAATCACATGAATCTCAATTTTAATGATCTAAATTTGGCCCATAAAGACGACGGAAAACTTGAAAATCTTACACGTTTTTATCCCAACATTGGAGTAGGGGTTTATTATAAAATGGAAAAAGGATTCTTTTCTTTCTCTGCCCCTATGTTGTTTGGTCATAAAAACAAGAAAAACAATGAGGCTATTAGCCCTAGCCCGTTGGATGATCCCCACCTTTATCTATCGGTGGGTATTCGATATCCTGCCTTTGCAGAGAATTGGAAATATATTGTATACACTCTCGTCCGTTGGGTCGACAATGCACCAATCAGCTCAGTAATTAATGCCGGGCTTGCTTATCAAAAATCTGAATTGTTATTTATCTACCACCATAATAGCGGTTTGGGAGTATCTGCACTTTTTGACAACGGAGGCCCCATTAGTGTTGGCTATGCCTATCAATTTTCCACTTTTGATTTACTTTCAAAATTACACTATGGAAACCACGAGTTAACCCAGAGAATCCGATTTAACAATAAAAAAATTGAATCCAAAGAATTGGATGCAGACGAAAAATCTAAAGATAAACTTAGTATGAATTAAAAGCCAATTATTAATTCCCTAAAACTACCTACTATGAAACTTAATCAACTATTTATTTCATTGGGCTTAATGGCGTTTTTAACTGCTTTTAGCCTAAAGGCTCAAGTCAAAATTGGAAACAATCCCAAAAATGTCAATACACACGCATTGCTTGAGTTAGAAAGTAAAGACCAAGGGCTGCTTTTGCCCCGATTGACTCAGGCCCAAAGAGATGTTGCTTTTGGTGCCGATGTGCCTGATGGACTTTTGATCTTCAATACAGACAGCGGGGCTTTGGAAGTTTTTAATACCAAAAAAGGTTGGGCGACCATAGGGATTTCTGATGTGTCCTCCTCTTCATTAGAGTTAACCCATGATCATCAATTGATTATGAATGGCAAGTTTCGGGTGAATTTGACCAATTATTTTAATGTTAATCAACAACTTATATTAAAAGGCAATGTTCTTTCTTTAACCAATGGAGGAAAAGTAGATTTGACTTATTTGACGGTTCCTTCAACCGCTGCGGGAATTCCGGGTCCAGCAGGTCCAGCGGGTCCTGTGGGGCCACAAGGTCCACTGGGTCAACCCGGCCCGCCAGGCCCACCGGGGGCTGACTCGGCCAGTAATACACTAAAGTTTACAAAATTGGGGACACTGACAGAAACTACCCTAAAATTGGATCAAGGGAGTGAAATAATTTTGAAAGCCGGAAACGGCATTGAATTTCAAACTACTTCAACCAGCATAATGATAATTGGTTCTGATCAAAAAGGGGTATTTTCAACTCAAAATAATGTGACCAGCAACTCTCAGGGAGACGTCAACACTGATGACTTTGTTTTTGGGTCTAATCAATTAGAAAATAAAACCGGAGCAGATGATGATACCCGAATGATATTTGATAAAAGCAAAGGAGCTTTCCGCGCAGGAAGAGATGGGAGAGGAACTTGGAATGAATCCAAAAGAGGGGAGTATTCAGTTGGCCTGGGGTACAATACTGAGGCCAAGGCCGATCGAAGTGTTGCTCTTGGGAATAGCCTTACTGCTTCAGCCTATGCCGAAACCTTATTGGGGAGCTATAACGAATCCTTTTCGGGAGCCTCTCCAAGTAGTTGGCAAGAAAACGATCCTTTGTTGACCATTGGAAATGGAACGAGCAGCAGTAGAAAAAGCACAGCTCTTATCCTTTTAAAAAATGGAAATTTAGGAATTGGAACAATGACTCCAAAAAAAAATCTAGAGGTAGTGGGTGTAGTTTCTGCTACATCATTTGATGGAAACTCTATTATTTTAAATGACGGAGGTACTCTCATTACCGACAGGGCTGGTATATATGCGACCACTTCCAATACGGTCACAGAACTCGTCGCTTTTGACAGCGACGCGAACGAGTCCACCATCTCTCCCCACAACTTTAGTTTGATCGGACAACCCAGTGAGTATATGGCCTGGAGTTTCTATTCCAAAAACACGAATAAAAACAAACAAGTGAATGTTGATATGATGAAGATGGTGCGTTTGGTGGAGTCTATGTCGGGTCAAAAGTTGATATACCTAGCAGATTTGGAGGGCAATGCGCTTAAAGAAAGTTCAGAACTGGAGGTAACACGATTGGAGGAAGAAATCAAGGCACTTAGGTCGCAAAATAAAGTCTATCAAAAAACTTTAGAGGCACTACTCAAAAGGGTTGAGACTTTGGAGAATCATTTAACTCCATAAGAAGGAAAGCTTTTAGGAATTAGAAAAAGTTATTTCCGCATCAACGGAATCATTTCTTGTTGCGGAAGAGCAAATCGAACCGTCTCTTCAGGGCTTAAGTCTTTTTGGATAAAAATTCGCTCAGTAGAAAAACCTACTGACTCCAGTCGGTGGTAGTAGTCTTGTCCATATACTCTCACATGGTCATATTGCCCAAAAGTTTTTGTACGTTCATCTGCATCGGTAATGCTGTCGTCTTCAAATGTTTTCTCTCTTTCCTCTTCCAAGGGAACTTGTGCGATCAGTGTTCCACCCTTTTTTAAAACTCTATACAATTCCCTCATGGCTTTAAGATCGTCAGGGATATGTTCCAAAACGTGATTGCAAAGGATCAAATCGTATTGATCGTCAGAAAAAGGCAGATTACAAATGTCTGCTTTCACATTGGCCAAGGGAGAATGGAGGTCGGTGGTGGTATAATCCCAATGCTTAAATTGTTTGAATTTCCTGTAAAAAACCTGTTCCGTAGCCACATGCAGTACCTTGAGTTTTTGGTTTAAACACTCGGTTTTCCTATCCAAGTATAGCCAGAGCAATCGATCGCGTTCCAGAGAAAGTGTCCCAGGACAAAGGGCATTGGGGCGAAGTGTTTTACGATACCCATAGGGCAGAAATTTTCGGTATTGTGAGCCATCAATGGGGTCAGTGAATTGATTTCCTTTGTAATAGATTCGCAATAGAGGTTGAAACAGCAGACTCACCCGAATCAAAAAAGATCGTGGAAAAAAGCGTAGAATCCACTTCATGCCTCAGCCCTATGTTTTTTAAAGGGAATTTCTTCGTCGGATTCAATTCCCAACGCTTCGTATATAAAATCAAAGGTGGAAAGCAGTTGTGGTTTGCCGTCTATCAAAGCCACATTGTGTTCAAAATGTGCACTGGGCTGGTTGTCGGCAGTTTTGATGGTCCATCCATCGCTAAAATGACGTATGTTTTTGGTGCCCATATTGGTCATGGGTTCTATGGCGATGACCATACCGTTGCTACATTTTTTTCCCCTCCCTCTTTTGCCATAGTTGGGAATTTCGGGAGATTCGTGCATTTCTCTTCCCAAACCGTGTCCTACCAATTCTCTTACCACTCCATAGCCAAAAGATTCTGTATAGCTTTGAATTGCGTGACCCAAATCACCAACTCGGTTACCGTGACAAAAAGCTTCTATACCAATGTAGAGCGATTTTTTAGTCACCTCCAATAACTTTTTGGTTTCATCGGCTACCGTTCCCAGTTCGAAGGTGTAGGCGTGGTCACCGTAAAACCCATTTTTAAGCGCTCCGCAATCCACAGAGAGAATGTCTCCCTCCTTTAAGGGTTTGTTGTTGGGAATTCCATGAACGACCTCTTCGTTGGGGCTTACGCAAAGCGTATTGGGGAAGTCATACAATCCCAAAAAACCAGGTCCTGCTCCGTGATCTCGAATAAAAGCTTCGGCCAAGCGATCCAAATGGAGCGTAGTCACTCCAGGTTTTATCTCTTTGGCCAACATGCCTAGGGTCTTGGACACAATCAATGCGCTTTCACGCATCAACTCGATTTCCTCTAAACTTTTGATCTTTACCATCTACTATTTGTACGAATGAGTGTAGGGCTCCCCTTTAATGATTGTTGCAATATCAGATTCGAGACTGTTTACGGGCAACTCTACAAATCTATTGATTTCATATTCATTTTTAGTAAAAATAAGGGTAGGGACATTGTAAATTTCTAAACCCTGTTCAAAGTTTTGAGGAGTAGTTTTTTCTTCCGACATGGCATACATCTCTATATTATTTGTGTCAAATTCTATTTGATCTAGCAACTTAAAAAAGTGTGGTATTTCTCTTTGGCTGTCCTCACACCAAGTTCCCATAAAAACTTTGATTTTCAAACCTTTGAGATGTGGTTGAAGGTCTTTTCCCCATTGAGGATCCACTGAAATTTTATTGTATTCTTCCACAAACCATGAGGTGATGTTCGATGTTTGCAAATTGGCCTTGTTAATTTTACCTAAGAGAATAATTTCGCCACTGCTGGCTTTGGTTGGTTGGGTCTCCAAAGGCTTTTGAGGTGGAGAACCACAACTCACCAACAGGACGCTAAGGCAGATTAAAAAAACTTTTTTCATAGTTTGGATATTTGGGGATTGAGGATTTTTAGACCAATGGTTTTCCCGTCATGGCAGTGGGAATATCAACCGCCATCAGCTTTAGAATGGTAGGTGCAATGTCACCCAACACACCGTTAATGACGGGGCTATTGTTTTTATCAACCAAAATCAACGGAACCGGATTGGTTGTATGTGCCGTATTGGGTGAACCATCGGGATTGACCATGGTTTCACAATTTCCGGGATCAGCAATCACAATGATTTTGTATTCGTTTTCCAAAGCCACATCAATGATTTTTCCTGCGCATTGATCTACGGTCTCACAGGCTTTGATGGCGGCTTTTAGATCTCCTGTATGCCCTACCATGTCGGGATTGGCAAAGTTCAAACAGATAAAATCAGGCTGCTCCTCTCTGATTTTGGGAATGATGGCATCCCTAACTTCGAAAGCACTCATTTCGGGTTGGAGGTCATAGGTTGCAACTTTGGGAGAGGGGCACATGATGCGCTCCTCCCCTTTAAAAGGCTCTTCTCTTCCTCCATTAAAAAAGAAGGTCACGTGGGGGTATTTTTCGGTTTCTGCGATTCTTATTTGGGTTTTCCCAGCTTTGGAAAGGGTTTCGCCCAAAGTGTCTTCCAAGTTGTCTTTTTCAAATACAACCTTTATGTTTTTGAAGGTTTTGTCATAATTGGTTAGGGTAACATAATGTAAATCCAAAGGCTTCATGTCCTGCTCTGGGAAAGCACGTTGTGAAAGGGCATCGGTCAATTGTCGCCCGCGGTCAGTACGATAATTGAAAAAGATCACCACATCTCCTTGGGCAATTTCACCCAAGGGTTGATCGTTAGAGTCAACGGCAATCAAAGGTTCGATAAACTCGTCGGTAATTCCCGCAGCATAGCTGGCTTCAACACTTTCGACCATGTTGTGGGTGGGAGTTCCCTTGGCGTGCACCAATGCATCATAGGCTTTTTTGACCCTTTCCCATCTTTTGTCCCGATCCATGGCATAGTAACGCCCAGTGATCGAGGCCAGTTTTGCCTTCGTCTGATCAAGTTTTTGGGTTAATTTCCGAAGATAGCTAGCTCCAGATTTGGGATCCACATCTCGGCCATCAGTAAAGCCGTGGACAAAAACTTGGGGAACATTGAATTGTGCCGCCATCTCCAAAAGTCCCTCTAAGTGATCCAGATGCGCATGTACGCCTCCATCGGAAAGTAGTCCCAAAAAATGTACATTTTTCCCTTGCTTTTGGGCGTAGGTCAATGCCTCCACCAAAACGGGATTCTTTTCTACGCTTTTGTCGGCAATGGCTTTCGAAATTTTAACCAAGTCTTGGTAAACAATTCTTCCTGCTCCCAGATTCATATGTCCCACTTCGCTATTTCCCATTTGTCCGTTGGTAAGACCCACGTTTTCTCCATGGGTTAAAAGAGAGGCATGGGGATACTTATTAGACCAAGCATCCATATTGGGTGTTTGGGCTAAATCTACTGCAGAGACCTCAGGGTTGGGTGCAAAACCCCATCCATCCAAGATCATTAATATTACTTTTTGGGCCATTCAATTTTTTTTACAAAGATAGCAATTCCACCAGCTTGTATTCCGAGCAAATAGCGAAAAAAATATTTGTTGTTTCTTTGTAGAGATGATACAAAAAGGGATTGTTTATTGTTCAACAGGAAGCCATTACCGCGTTAAATCCGATGGAGTATTTTACGATTGTAGAATCAAAGGAAAATTCCGAATCAAAGGCATTAAAAGTACCAATCCCGTAGCTGTAGGGGACAGGGTCTTGTTTGATAGGGAATCTGATGGAGTAAAAAAAACGGGAGTCATCACCGAAATCGAATCTCGTCAGAACTACATTCTCAGAAAATCGGTCAACCTTTCCAAACAAATCCACATCATTGCCTCCAATATTGATCAAGTTTTTTTGATGATTACCCTCAAATCACCACCCACTTTTCCTGCATTTATCGACCGTTTTTTGGTCACCGCCAAAGCCTATGAAATCAAAACTGTATTGGTATTCAATAAAATTGATCTCTATACTTCCCAAGAATTGAAGAATATGCGATCCCTAAAGTTGATCTATGAAAAAATTGGTTATGACTGCCACGAAGTAGTGGCCAAAGAGGTTCATAGCTTGGTAGAGATTCAAAGAACCATGACGCAAAAAGTGAGTGTATTTTCTGGCCACAGTGGGGTGGGGAAATCCACCCTACTCAACAGCCTTTCGCCAGATTTGGATTTGAAAACTGCCAATGTTTCTGTCCAACACGAACAGGGGCAGCATACCACTACTTTTGCCGAAATGTTTGATCTGGAGGGAGGAGCCAAAATCATCGATACCCCTGGGATTAAAGGTTTTGGAGTGGTGGACATCCATAAGGAAGAATTGTCGGGCTATTTCGTCGAGTTTTCGGTACTCAAAGAAAAATGTAAATTCAATAATTGCCTGCATACCAATGAACCGCAATGTGCTGTTAAAGCAGCATTGGAGGCAGGCGAAATCGCCCAAAGTCGATACAAATCCTATCTACAATTGTTAGAGGACGATACTTTATACCGATAAGTTATGAGAATCGTCATTCAGCGGGTCATTCAAGCATACGTGAAAGTGGAAGAAGAAGTTGTGGGAACCATCGGCAAAGGCCTATTGGTGTTGTTGGGAATTGAAAATGATGATAATTCCTCTGATATCGAATGGTTGGTCAACACATTGATCAATCTGAGGATTTTTAATGATAAAAATCAAGTGATGAACCTTTCGCTCAATGATATCAAGGGAGAGTTGTTGGTCATCAGTCAGTTTACGTTAATGGCTTCGACCAAAAAAGGCAATCGACCTTCTTATGTGAGAGCCGCCCGACACGAAACAGCCATTCCGTTATACGAGCGGTTTATAAGCTTGTCAGAGCAAAAGTTGGGGAAAAAAATAGCCAAGGGTGTTTTCGGTGCAGACATGAAAGTCAGCCTGACCAACGATGGGCCTGTAACCATTGTGATTGACTCCAAAAACAGGGAATAATACTAAAGTATATTGACTTCAAATTCCAAGTCAATCGAAAAGTTTTCCAAAACCTTGTCTCTGATTTGTTGGGCCAGTTTTTTGATTTCAGCACCGGAGGCATTGCCGTAGTTGACCAAAACTAAGGCTTGGTTTTGGTGGACACCTGCATCATTCTTACGATAGCCTTTGAAGCCCAAGTGGTCGATCAACCAAGCAGCAGGAATTTTGACTTTTCCCTCTTGATCGGGATAGTGAGGTAGGTTGGTGTATTGTTGTTGCAGTGCCGCAAATTGTTCTGAACCAACTACTGGATTTTTAAAAAAACTACCACTGTTTCCGATTTGACGGGGAGCGGGCAATTTGGCTGATCGGATTTGGACCACGGCCTGTGCGATCTTTTGAATACTGGGAGACTTGGACTCGATTTTTTCGGACAAACCTCCGTAGGAGGTGTTGATTTGATGTGGTGCCTTGGTTAGATTGAACTGAACCGAAGTAATGATGTATTTTCCTTTGAGAGCATTTTTAAAAATGGAATTTCTGTACCCAAATTCACATTCGGTCTTGTTAAAGGTTTTGATCTCACCGGTTTCTCGATACATGGCTTCGCAACTTTCAAAAACTTGGCTAAGCTCCGCCCCATAGGCCCCTATGTTTTGGATGGGAGCCGCTCCCACACTACCGGGGATCAAGGCCAAATTTTCAACACCCCCAAAATCTTTTTTTAAACACCACAAAACAAAATCATGCCAGTTTTCCCCCGCAGCGACTTTGACCTTAGCCCTGTACTTATCCTCCTGAAGGATTTCTATTCCACGGCTTTCAATTCTTAGGGTAAGTCCATCAAAATCTTGGGTGAGCAATAGATTACTTCCTCCTCCCAAAACTAAAAGTTGGCCATCTTGGTTTTCGGTCAAAACCGCTTTTAATGCATCAGTGGATTGAATGCCGATGAATTTTTTTGACTTAACGTCGATGCCAAATGTGTTGTAGGCACGTAGAGAAATGTCTTTTTGGAAATTCAAAACCATAGGGAAAGATAGAAAAAT
>JAACDY010000198.1 GCA_009936675.1 Bacteroidota bacterium | reverse complement strand
GTGGTGACCCAAGTTATCACACAGACGATCTGAATGCGTTGATAAAAGCGGTTGATTATGTTTCCATGCACACTTACCCGATGCACAACTCATATTACAATCCCGAATTTTGGGAAGTGCCTGTTGAGGAACAAATGCTTCCAGATTTTGAGAAAATCAACAAGGCTATGGAGCGTGCAATTAAGTTTGCTCAAAGCCAGTTTCAAAGCGTCTCTGCTTATGTAAAGAGCATTGATTCCACCAAGACCGTTCATATTGGAGAATCCGGTTGGGCATCTGCCTCCAATGGTTTTTATGGAAGGGATTACTCTAATGCTGCGGATGAATACAAGGCTGGAGAATATTACCGACGGATGCGAGCCTGGACAAATGAGGCGCAGATTTCTTTATTTTATTTTGAAATTTTTGACGAACAATGGAAAGATGCCGCTAACCCCGGAGGATCAGAAAATCATTTCGGCTTGATCAATCTAGAAGGGCAGGCCAAATTCGCCCTTTGGGACTTGGTGGATAATGGAACTTTGAATGGACTAAAAAGAGACGGGAAAACCATCACAAAAACACATGCTGGGGATTTTCAAGCTTTACGGGAAAAAGTGCTGTCCCAAATCCCAGTGCGTTCAAAAAAATAATCAGTAAAAAAACCTGCCTTTTGGCTAAGAATTTTTGAAAACTTTTAGTTTTTCAATCAACTCGGGTACCACCTCAAAGGCATCTCCCACCACACCATAATCTGCCGCTTTAAAGAAAGGAGCTTCTGGATCGTTATTGATCACTAGCTTCACTTTTGAGGAATTAATCCCCGCCAAATGTTGAATGGCTCCCGATACCCCAATGGCAATATACAAGTTTGAAGCTACGGGTTTTCCCGTTTGTCCAACGTGTTCGCTATGAGGTCGCCAACCCATATCGGACACCGGTTTGGAACAAGCAGTTGCTGCCCCCAAGGTTGAAGCCAAATCTTCTATTAGATGCCAATTTTCGGGACCTTTTAGTCCTCGACCTCCAGAGACTACAATATCAGCATCGGCAATGCTGACTTCACCGCTCGATTTTTCAACATTCTCCACCTCCAAACGGGTTTCCGTTGGGGCGGCCGATTTGTCCTCTGAAACAATCTCTTTGGGGTTTTCTCTTAAGCCATAGGAGTTGTTCGACAGACCAATAATGTTGACTTCGTTTTCAAGTATACAAGTGCTAAAAGCTTTGTTCGTAAAGCAAGATCGTTTTACGGTTAAGGGTTGAAGAGACTCGGGCAGTTCGACCACATTAGAAGCGTAGCCCGCCGAAAGGGAAACCGCCAATAAGGGGGCCAAATACTTGGCATTGGCACTAGAGCTCAAGATCAGCAGTTTTACGTTATTCTCCTTTGCGACTGCGTCCAGATTCTCAGCATAGGGTTGAGCGGTAAAATTCTTCAGTGAAGGATCGCTGATTTGAATGACCCTATCAACACCATAATGAGCCAGTGTTTGGGAATCCTTATGGTTGAAACTAACGGCTATCAGCTTCTGGCCCAATTGGTCGGCGATGGCTCTACCATAGGATGCCAATTCAAGCGCAGACTTTTTAAACTTTCCGTTCTCGGATTCTGTATAGATTAAAATACCCATATTGTTGTTTCTAAATTACTTTGGCTTCGTTGTGAAGCAATTCGATGAGTTGGTCAATTTGATCGGCATCGACCATTTTGACCGCCCCTTTGGGGGCAGGTTTTTCAAATTTTGAAATAGAAGACTTGACTTGACTGTCAGCGGGAGGCAGCACTGTCATACTTTTTTGTCGGGCTTGCATGATCCCTCTCATGTTGGGTATGATCAAGTCCTTTTCTTCTACCAGACCTTTTTGTACACCGATCACCAGTGGAAGCCCACAGCTAATGGATTCAATTCCTCCATCAATTTCACGCTTGGCTTTGGCAGTGTTGCCCTCTATTTCAAGACCCATACAATTAGTAACAAAATTATACCCCATTAATGCTGAGATCATTCCCGGAACCATGCCACCATTATAATCGATGGATTCCCTGCCTGCAATGATCAAATCGTAATTTTCTTCTTTGCAGTGGGCACTCAATTGTTGGGCTACCTGAAAGCCGTCCGTAGGTGTGAGATCAATCCTAAAGGCTCTGTTGGCTCCAATGGCCAAGCACTTTCTCAATGTAGGTTCGCAACTGGCATCCCCCACAGTGATCACTGTTACCTCCGCTTGTTGTTTTTGTTGAAACCAAACGGCTCGGGTCAGACCAAATTCGTCATTGGGATTGATGATGAATTGCACGCCGTTTTTGTCAAAGGCTGTTGCATCATCAACAAAGTTTATCTTGGAAGTAGTATCAGGAACATGACTAATGCATACCAATATTTTCATAAAAGGATTTTTTAGCCAATCATTTACATGATTGTATCAATAAATTTAAAAAATTAAGACTAAAAATGAATGTAAAACGATCATTAGACTATAGCACAAAGTTATTAAAAAATGTTATGCGTGCATAATATTTTTTAAAGACTTTTTAATTAAAATTGATAAAAGAGGTAGTGGTCAATAATTGTAATCGGGATTTGATTTTTTACAATATTCATTTAAGCTCATCCCCTTGTAATGCAAGAACAACTTATCAAATTTTTCTTTGGAGCCATAGCCACAAATTCTCCACACACGATCCAAATCCCCACTGATCTTATGGACGTCTTTTGACTTGATGATACTGTCAACAATAGAGATGGCGTATAGCAATTTAGATTTGTCAGCTTCTCTAATGATTTGTTTGTCCCTGTTGGTTTCTGAACCCATATCAAGGATAAATATATAAAAAAATGTTAGGTGAATTACTCGATCAAAAGAGGGGAGGAGTCATCGGTTTTATCCCATCAAGGATTGGACTTTCATTGCCAATCCCATGTCACCATCAATTTTGATTTGTCCCCCCATCACTGCCATCATGGGATTGAGAGCTCCATCTCTGAGTTTTTCCAAAACCTCAGTGGAAACGGTTATGGTACAATCGGCTTCTAAGTCATCCATTGAAACAGTATTTTGCTCTCCATTACCATCTATAAATACAGCATTTTCATCGACCATAAATTTGAGGGTACCTCCCAAAGGACTAGCGTTTTCGGCTCTTTCTTTAAACTGTTCGAATACTTTCTGGTGACTCATAAAACGATATTTTCAGCAAATGTATAAAAAAATGCAAGCTTCCCAATTTTTTAATTGGCATGTGTTATTATGCTGATGATCCTTTTTTGATACATATATGGTTTTAATTTTCAATTAATTTAAACCTGCAATTTCCCCCTATGCTAATGCTTACACCAAATACATATCTTAAAATAAAAACAAAATTTAAAAGATAAAATCTAACTTAACTTTTTTAGAACATAATTATTATGCGTGCATAATAATTTTTTTAATAAATTTGCTAAAAACCAAACAATGCAATACAGAATAAAAAATGTTGTCGTTCTAGGCTCTGGTGTCATGGGATCCGGAATAGCATGCCAGCTGGCAAATGTGGGACTTCAAGTATTGATGCTGGACATTTTGCCCCAAGGAACATCAGACAAGAAAACAAACAGAAATAGTGTAGCCCAAAATGCACTTAACCAAGCCCTGAAATCTAAGCCCGCACCACTCTACAAAAAAAATTATGCCAGTAGAATAACTGTTGGAAATCTAGAAGATGATTTTGAAAAAATTAAAGACGCTGATTGGATTATAGAAGTGGTGGTTGAACGATTGGACATCAAACAGCAGATCTTTGAAAAAGTTGAAAAATTCAGAAAAGCTGGTAGTATTGTAAGTTCCAACACCTCCAGCATACCCATATCTCAATTGTCACAAGGGAGATCAGAGGAATTCAAAAAGCATTTTTGTGGCACCCACTTTTTCAATCCACCACGATACCTCAGATTACTTGAAATCATACCCATTGCTGAGACACAGCCCGAATTGGTAGATTTCTTTATGCATTTTGGAGAAATCAATTTGGGAAAACAAACCGTCTTGTGTAAAGATACCCCTGCTTTTATTGCCAATAGAATTGGGGTCATGTCGGGAGTAAAAGTATTTGATTTGACACAGCAATACGATCTTACCATTGAGGAGGTCGATGCCCTGACCGGTGCACTGATCGGGAGACCCAATACAGGAACTTATCGCTTGCAAGACTTGGTTGGTTTGGATACGGGCGATAAAGTCACCCAATTTGTGGTTAACAATGTCCAAAACGATTCCTTTTTTGAATCATTGGGCAAAGCACCTGAAACAAAATTTATGACTTTCCTTTTGGAAAACAACTTTTTGGGCAATAAAACAGGAAAAGGCTTTTACCACAAAACCAATGAAAAAGATCAAAACGGTAAAACCATTATCAACGCTTTGGATCTTAAAACACTGGAATACAAGCCAAGTGTACGCCCCAAAAACCCTATCCTCAAGGAGGCCAAAGCCATCGAAAACATGCACAAACGTATGCCGTTTTTGATGGGCAAAGAGGGAAAAGAAAGTCTATTCCTCAAGGATTATTTTGCAGCGATTTTTGCTTATGCTGCCCAACGGGTTCCTGAAATTTCTGATCAATACTATCCTGTAGATGATGCCATGAGGGCAGGATATGTTTGGGATTTTGGGCCGTTTGAATACTGGGATTTAATCGGTTTTCAACAAGGTGTTGATATGATTAAAGCGGCTGGTGAGAACATCCCCGATTGGATCAAGCAAATGCAAAATGCTGGAGCCGATCGATTTTACAAATACGAAAAAGGAGAAAAAAAATATTTTGATCTGGACAGTCAAGCCTATAAAACAGTCCCCGGGTCAGACGCCTTTATTATTTTGGAAAGCTTCCGTGATAATACTCCTGTAATAAAAAACAGTGAATGTGCGGTTCACGATATAGGAGAGGGAGTAATGTGTTTGGAATTTCAAAGCAAAAGTAACGCCATAGGTGAAGGGATTGGAAAAGCCTTAGCTGAAGCCGTTGTCAAGGCCGAGAATGAAGGTTGGAACGGTATTGTGATTGGTAATAATGCCAAACAATTCAGTGTGGGTGCCAATCTGATGAACATTGGG
>JAACDY010000027.1 GCA_009936675.1 Bacteroidota bacterium | reverse complement strand
TGTTAAGAAAGAAAAGAATGTCAAATGGAGCACTTTCATTTGACAGGGTAGAAGTAAAATTCAATTTAGATCAAGAAAATAACCCAGAGAGTATATTCTTCAAGAGTTCAAAAGATGCCCACAAATTGGTGGAAGAATTTATGCTTTTGGCCAACAGAAGAGTCGCTGAATTTATAGGCAAACAAAAACCTAAAAAGCCATTTGTTTATCGGGTACATGACTTACCCGATGAAGACAAATTGGGTAACTTAAAAACCATTGCAAACAATTTAGGCTATCAGCTCAATTTGGAAACCAAACAGGTAAATGCTTCTTTGAACAAACTTCTTAAAGAAACACATGGCCAAAAAGAACAAGAGCTTATAGATACACTTACCATAAGGTGTATGAGTAAAGCCGTCTATACCATTGACAACATTGGTCATTACGGTTTGGCCTTTGAGCATTATACCCATTTTACTTCCCCCATAAGAAGATACCCAGATGTGTTGGTGCACAGATTATTGGAGTTTTATTTGGAAGGACAAGAAAACATGAAGGCAGAAGCCCTAGAGGAGGCCTGCACTCATGCTTCGAATAGAGAGCAATTGGCGACAAAGGCAGAAAGAGATTCCATAAAATACTTGCAGGTGAAATTCATGGAAGACAAAATTGATCAATATTTTGAAGGAGTTATTTCTGGTGTAACGGATCGAGGAATTTATGTAGAAATCATCGAGAACAAATGCGAGGGAATGGTAAAAATATCTGAAATCAAAGGAGACTACTTCGTATACGATGAAAAGACCCATAGCCTGGTGGGTGAAAGGACAAGTAAAGTTTACCAATTGGGAGATCCTGTGGGTGTGATTGTAAAAAAAGCGGATCTACTGAAAAGACAATTGGATTTTATTATAGGGGAACAAATAGATTAATTAGTTAATTTTGATTAAATACAATCTATTGATTATGCATCGTCTTATATTATTTTCCATATTTCTGGTGATCTTTTCCATTCCAGTTATCGCCCAAGATTCAGAACCACAAACAGACCCTAGTGGTGAAAGACTACTTAATATCAGCGAATTCGTCAATCTCAAAGTGTACTCAGGCATAGAGGTAAAACTCATTCCTTCTGACGAAAACAAGTTGCTGATCAGTGGAGCGGATAGAATGGATGTAATAGCAAAAATTAAGGGTCAAACCCTTAAAATTCGACACTCACTCGAACACATTATCAACCCTACCTTTACTTATGTGGAACTGTATCATACCGGACTAATGGACGAGATCACCTTATATCAAGGAGCAACGCTTGAGGTGGACAGTACTTACAGACAGACCAGCATTTCACTTAAAATACAGGAGGGAGCTTCTATGGACTTTAAATTTGAAGGAGAAAAGCTCACCTCAATTGTAAATAGCGGAGGAAAGCTTTTTTTATCTGGAAAAGTAACCAATCATCAATCGTCTGTAAGCAGTGGAGGTGCCTGTGAAGCAGAAACTTTTGAAGCGGAACAAACCAAGGTCAATGTCACAGCAGGAGGAATAGCTTATGTTTATGCAACTGAGCTTTTGGAAGCGCGAGCTACCGCAGGAGGGATTATCAGGATTTATGGTAACCCAAAGAAAATGGTGACCAAAAAGGCTATTGGAGGTAAAATCTTCGAGATGAAATAAAAAAACCCGCCGGAAAGACGGGCTGTAAGAGGCATCGAGCGGATTCGAACCGCTGTACAAGCTTTTGCAGAGCTCTGCCTAGCCACTCGGCCACGATGCCATACCGCAAAAATAGTAAATTTTAAGCTTTTTTGCCTTAGCCTTTAACCTTTTAAACAAACGCAAACTTCTCCAACATCTCCCCCTATAGGTGGGTTTTGTTTGGCCACCGAAACCTCTACTGATAACACCTCAGGAAATTGTTTTAATATTCTATCTATGATTCGTTGCCCAACGTGTTCTAACAACTTGGAACGAACGGACATTTCTTCCTTTACAATCGTATTGAGGTTGACATAATCTACCGCATCGACCAGAGCATCGGTCGCCGAGGCTTTTTTCATATCAGCTTCCACTTCCAAATTGACAATGTAGTCACTGCCAATCCGCTCTTCTTCTTCCATGCATCCGTGAAACGCATAAATCCTGATGTCAGTCAATATAACTTTTCCCATATCTCAGCTTTCGGCAAATATATAATATCGCTCTAATTATATTTAAAGAATAGAGCTTTTAATATCTTTGAAAAAATTTCAGATGTCAGAAAAGACGCTCAATTTTATCGAACACATCATAGAAGAAGACCTAAGTGAAGGCCTATCTCCTTCATTGTTGAGATTTAGGTTTCCTCCAGAGCCCAATGGATATCTTCACATTGGACATGTCAAGGCAATTTGCCTGAATTTCAATTTGGGAAATGATTACAATGCTCCTATAAACCTAAGGTTTGATGATACCAACCCGGCCAAGGAAGAAACACAATATGTAAAAGCCATCAAAAAAGACATTGAATGGTTGGGCTTCCAATGGGATAAAGAATGCTATGCATCTGATTATTTTCAACAGCTCTTCGATTGGGCTAAAGACTTGATTAACAGAGGGTTGGCTTATGTCGACTCTCAATCCTCTGAGCAGATCTCGGAACAAAAAGGAACTCCTACACAATCGGGAACTCACAGCCCCTTTCGCAATCGTTCGATTGAAGAAAATCTAATGCTGTTTCAAGAGATGAGGGACGGTAAACACCAAGAGGGTGCTCACGTACTCAGGGCAAAAATTGATATGTCTGCGCCCAATATGCTTCTGAGGGATCCTGTTATGTATAGAATTTTATATAAAACCCATCACCGCACCGGAGACGACTGGTGTATCTATCCCATGTACGACTGGACTCATGGAGAATCAGATTATATTGAGCAAATTTCCCATTCTCTATGTTCTCTCGAATTTAAACCACACCGAGAATTGTACGACTGGTTTTTGGATGCCTTGTCCCCTTTGGATACCATTCGTCCCAAGCAGAGAGAATTTGCCCGACTCAACCTTTCGTACACCGTCATGAGCAAGCGAAAACTCAAATCATTGATAGATCAAGCTTATGTCTCGGGATGGGATGACCCCAGAATGCCTACCATAAGTGCGTTAAGGAGAAGAGGATATACCCCTGAATCCCTTCGAAACTTTGTCAACACTGCAGGGGTGGCTAAAAGAGATAATATTATTGATGTTTCGCTTCTAGAGTTCTGTATTCGAGATCATCTGAATAAGATTGCTCCCAGAGTAATGGCTGTTCTAAATCCAGTCAAACTAACCATTAGGAATTATCCCGAAGGTCAAACAGAAATGCTCAAGGCGGAAAATAATCCCGAGGATGAAAATGCCGGTCACAGAGAAGTACCTTTTTCAGGAAGTGTATTTATTGAAAGAGAAGATTTCAAGGAAGAAGCAAATCGAAAGTTTTTTAGATTGACCCTTGGTAAAGAAGTTAGATTGAAGAACGCATACATCATCAAAGGAGAAGAGGTGTTAAAAGATGCAGAAGGAAATATCACTGAAATAATATGTAGTTATGATCCTCTAAGTAAGAGCGGTTCAGGAGCCGAGGAAAGTCAAAGAAAGGTCAAAGGAACCCTACATTGGGTTTCGATTGAACACGCCCACCCCATAAAGGTGAACATGTACGACCGGCTGTTTTCAGTAGAAGAGCCAAACAAAAATAAGGATGAAGACCCAGCACAATTTATCAACCCCGATTCTTTTACTCAAGTTGACGGCTATATTGAACCCGCTGTGGCGAACGCTTCTCCCGCTGAGAAATTTCAATTCCAGCGTTTGGGTTACTTTATATTAGAGAAAAAGACAGACGAGCATTTGGTCTTCAACAAGACTGTAGGCCTAAGAGACACTTGGAAAAAAAGCTAGTTTATTCTTCCGCCTTTCCTTTATCTTTTTTCTTCTGATTTTCTACTTTCATCGCTTCGCCAATCTGGTTACTCGCAGTAAAAGAGGCCACCATATTGTTCAGCATATCACTTCCCGCTTGAGGAGAATTCGGCAATAGAATCAGGTTGCTGTTGGTTTCCTCCCCTATGGATTGCAGGGTATCATAGTGTTGAGTAACAACGATGAGTGCCGATGCTTCCTGAGAGTTAATTCCTACATTGTTGAGCACATCAACAGATTCCTCAAGCCCCCGTGCGATTTCTCTTCTTTGATCAGCAATACCTTGTCCTTGAAGTCTTTTGCTTTCTGCTTCTGCTTTGGCTTTTTCCACAATCAAAATTCTCGCAGCATCCCCTTCGTACTGAGCAGCAATTTTTTGTCTTTCTGCGGCATTGATCCGATTCATGGCTGTTTTTACCTCGCTATCGGGGTCGATATCGGTAACCAGCGCCTTGATGATGTCGTATCCATAGTTGATCATGGCGTCATTCAATTCTCCTTTTACGGCGTTGGCAATCTCATCTTTTTTCTCGAATACATCATCCAATCTCATTTTGGGAACCACTGCCCTTACTACATCAAACACATAGGAAGTGATTTGATCCTGTGGAAAATCGAGTTTATAAAAGGCATCATAAACATTATCCGACAAGATTTTGTACTGTACAGAAACTTTCAGTTTTACAAAAACATCGTCTTTGGTCTTTGTTTCTACGATCACATCCAATTGAAGAATTCTCAAACTCACCCTCCCTGCAATTTTGTCAATTAGAGGAACTTTAAAGTGCAGGCCAGGTTTCCTAATGGCAATGAATTTACCAAATCGTTCAATGACAGCAGAGGTTTGTTGTTTTACAACAAAGATCCCCGAGATGAGCAACAGTACAAATAAAAAAATAATTACATAAGTAGTTAAATCCATGATTTATAAATTTTGGTTATCGATAAACTTTTCAAGTCTATTTAAAGTTACTTGATTTCCAAGTATTTCACAAACAGTGAAAATATCTGGCCCACTCAAATTACCCACAATGGCTATGCGCAGACTTTGCATGATCGCTCCAAAAGGTAATTTTTCATTTTCGTTCCATTCCTGAATTTTGGATTTCCAATTTTTGATGGCAATCCCTTCTTTCGCCATTTTGCTAAAATGAGCCACAATTTTTTTGGGATCGTGTTTTTGAATTTTGTTCATCACTTTGGAATCGTAGTCAACAGGGTCCTCCAAAAACAGCTTAGATTGAGATTTTAGCTCCTCGAGCAAAAACAATCGATCTCTCAGAAGGCTGTAGAT
>JAACDY010000197.1 GCA_009936675.1 Bacteroidota bacterium | reverse complement strand
TGGGGATATGGAGGGTTTTATTTGGGAAACGTTCACTCTTTCATTACCCCTTACCCATCGGTTTTAAAAAATAAAATCATCAAGAAAGATTCGATCAATGAAATGCATTTAAAGAGCATGCGGCAAAAGTGCAAAAAAGTTGTTTTTGGGTGGGGCAATGCTGCCGATTTCCCTCAATGGCCAGATCGTATGTTTTTTGACGCTTTTTGTTTTGGTATCAATAAAAATGGTTCTCCAAAACACCCACTTTATCTCCCTCATCAAACAGAATTAATCCCATTCAAGTCTTTTTAAAACAACAATGCACATAAAGAGTTATATATCAAAAATCAGGAATTTATCGCAGTAGAAAAGGAAGTCTAAGAGAAGAGAGATCCTAAAATATAGCCCAAAACAAGAGCCAAGACCACCAAGACTTTATATCCTCCAACTTGATCAGCTGATTTATCGAGAAATTTTTCAAACTTATCAATCAGTCGCATGAGCAATTTTTTTAGTTTAAAGCAAATGTAATCAATTGAGTGATTTAGAAAAATTTTGATTTTTTTTCTATTGAAAAACCCCTAAAATCAAGGCATCAACAAAAGACAAATTCCCATAAAAACATAGACAATCAGTGTAAGAATAATCCCAATCCTAGGCATAATAAATATATTTTTTTCAAATTTAATTTAAAAATAGGAAAACATTTGATGCTGATGAACTAGTTGGAATTTTTTTTTGGTACCCTCAAAATTCACCCTTTGATCTTGGAGATGTATTTGCATTCGTTAAGGTGTTTATTCCCAAACATATATCGCTACAGAGCCTGCTTTTAGTGAAGCAGTTGCCTACTCCCTAGGAAGCATAATATTAATAGGTTTATCAACTGAGAAATTATTTAAAACAATGACAACGATTTGACCCCCTAAGGTTTTAAAAGCCAGGTTGGGCAAATCGGAATCGTAAGAGGTCGCTTTTTTTATTTAAAATGAGACTTTGATTCCACAATGCGTTAACCAAAGTTGCCATAAATCATTATATAAACGGTTTTATTTTGGACGCTCTGCAGGCCCTCTATTACGTAATACAAAAAAATAGACAGGAATTGATTTTATGATACCACAAAAAAACAGAAAGCTTTTATTAAATTTAAACACTTAAAATTTTAAATACATGTATATCAGCAATACATCAGAAAATGAATTTGATGCCATCGTAGTAGGATCGGGAATTAGTGGGGGTTGGGCGGCCAAAGAACTTTGTGAAGCAGGGCTCAAAACCTTGGTACTGGAAAGAGGAAGAATGGTCAAACACGTCGAAGACTATCCCACCATGCACAATGATCCTTGGGATATGCCCCACAACGGCAGAACTCCAAATGAAATAGTTGAAAAGCATTATTCAAAACAAAAACGTTGGGGTTTTGATGAAAACAATAGGCATTTTTATAACAAAGACTCCGAACACGATTACGATGAGGTCAAACCCTTTGACTGGATTCGTGGAAAACAAGTGGGAGGACGATCGTTGATTTGGGGGCGGCAGTCCTACCGATGGAGTGATTTAGATTTTGAAGCCAATGCCAAAGATGGCTATGGTGTCGATTGGCCCATTAGATATAAAGACATTGCTCCCTGGTATTCACACGTTGAAAAATTTATTGGCGTTAGTGGAGAGGCACTCAATCTCCCTCAACTTCCCGACAGTGAATTTTTAACACCCATGGAACTCAACTGCTTGGAGGAGCACTTTAAAAATTCACTGTCTGAAAAATACGATGACAGGGTGATGACCATAGGTAGGGTGGCACACATAACCCAAGGGAATAAAGAAGGGGCAGGAAGATCGGCCTGTCAATACAGAAATCGCTGTGGAAGAGGATGTCCTTTTGGAGGTTACTTTAGCTCCAATTCATCGACACTACCCTATGCAGAAGCCACGGGGAATTTGACCATTAGACCAGATTCTATAGTGTCAGAGGTGATCTATGACCCCAATACCCAAAAAGCTACTGGGGTGAGGGTAATCGATGCCCTGACCAAAGAGGTCATTGAGTTCAAATCCAAAATCGTATTTCTATGTGCCTCATCAATGGCCTCAACGGCAATACTGATGCAGTCCAAAAGTAATCGCTTTCCCAACGGAATGGGAAATGACTCTGGTGAACTCGGTCACAACATTATGGATCACCAATTGGGAAGTGGTGCCAATGGAAAATACGATGGATTCGAGGATAAATACTATACAGGACGACGTCCCAATGGTTTTTATATTCCTCGATTTAGAAATTTGGGGAGTAAGTCTGAAAAAGTAGATTTTCTTAGAGGCTATGGCTACCAAGGAGGTGCCAGTAGATCGGACTGGTCAGATTTGGTAGCTGAGTTTGCTTACGGAAAGGATCTCAAAAATAAAATTACCGAGCCAGGGAAGTGGAGTATCGGAATGAGTGGTTTTGGAGAAGTACTCCCCTATCACGAGAATAAAATGACACTCAACTATGACAAACTGGATCAATACGGTTTACCTACCATTACTTTCGATGCTGAATTCAAAGAGAATGAAAGGAAAATGAAAGAAGATTGGAAAGTTCAAGCGGCTGAAATGCTTGAAGCCGCAGGATGTAAAGACATTAGCATATTCGACTCAAATGCTCCCATAGGGAAAGGCATACACGAAATGGGTACTGCAAGAATGGGACGTGATCCCAAAACTTCTGTGCTGAACAAGTTTAATCAAATCCATAAGGTTCCCAATGTTTTTGTAACCGATGGTGCCTGTATGACATCTGCGGCCAATCAAAATCCTTCTTTGACCTATATGGCATTGACAGCAAGGGCTGCCAACCATGCCATTGATGAGCTTAAGAAAATGAATCTTTGATTACTGTATATGCCTAAAAAAAATATTTTTCACAGGCAAAAAAACTTATTCCGTTGGATATTAGTCCTCGCTCTACTTTTTGCTTGTGAAAAAGAAAAACAAAGTTCAGATTGTATTGATTCCAATAAAATAGACCTGACCAAAGCCTGTATCGAAATATATAAGCCCGTTTGTGGTTGTGATAATAAAACCTATTCCAATAGTTGCTTTGCTGATATCAATGGTTTAAATAGTTGGACGGAGGGAGCCTGCAAATGATCAACCCTCATAAATTTGGAAGCAGTGGATGGTTATTGACCATCATTCTCTTGTTGGTATCGGTTCTTCTCACCTATTTAACCAAAATTTGGTTTTTATTCCTATTATTTCCACTGGGTGTATTCGCCTTTAAAAAAAACAAAAATGAAAATTAAGCTTTTGTGGATATCATTAATATCCCTTATTCATCTCCAGGTAATTGGACAAATCAATCCCGATAATATTCAGATTGTAAGGGATGCCTATGGGGTACCACATATTTTTACAAAAACAGATGCCGAATTGGCCTATGGGTTGGCTTGGGCACATGCAGAGGATGATTTCGAGACCATACAACAGGCTTACTTGGCTGGAAATGCTCTCTTGAGTGACCTGATTGGAAAAAAAGGTTTTGGCGTAGATTTTATTACTCAATTTATAGGGAGTGAACGACTTTTCAATGAGAAATTCGAAAAAGAAATCAGTCCGGAATATAAGTTGATACTGGAAGCCTACAGTCAAGGGATTAACCGATATGCTCAGGCACATCCAAAAAAAGTTTTAAGTAAAAAACTATTTCCCATTACCCCCAAAAAAATGTTTATCTATGCTCAATTACAACTTTTTGTTTCTTCTAGAGGAGATTTTTGGGTGAAAAAAATATTGGGGAATAAACTGATCTACAAGCCCGTAGAAGATGACGTAAAAGGCTCCAATACATTCGGGTTCAACAGTTCCAAAACCAAAGACGGCAGTACGTATTTGGCCATCAATACTCATCAGCCGCTGGACGGTCCCACCTCATGGTATGAAGTACACCTTTGCAGTGAACAAGGAACCGATATCATTGGTGCATTGTTTGCCGGAAGTCCCAATATATTGATCGGAGCCAACAGAAATATAGCTTGGGCACATACGGTCAATCAACCCGATAAAACAGATGTTTTTAAATTGGAAATGCACCCAAAAAAAAAGAGGTTTTATCGTGTGGACGATCAATTTCTAAAACTCAAAAAACACAAGGCCAAAATGATCGTGAAATTTTTAGGCATCCCTCTAAAGGTATCAAAAAAATATTTTGAGAGCATTTATGGCCCAACCCTAAAAAACGACTCTGGATATTACTCCGTAAGAACACCCTCTTTGTTTGAAGCCAAAGCCTTGGAACAGTGGTGGCGGATGAACAAGGCCAAAAACTTCACTGAATTTTACAGTATTTTAAAAATGAAAGCATTACCGGGCTACAATATTGGTTATGCCGATAAAAACGATACGCTTTTTTATATTTCAAATGGTTTGATCCCAAAACGAGCGCCTGGCTATGATTGGGCCAATGTTGTTCCTGGAAATACCAAAAAGACGCTTTGGACCAGTACCTATGATATCGAAGAATTGCCTCAAGTGATTCAACCCTCCTCCGGATACTTTTACAACGCCAACCATTCCCCTTTTAAATCCTCCGATTCACTCAATAATCCCAATGAGGATTTGTTTGCCAAAAACATGGGTTTTGAGACTTACGACAACAATCGATCTATACGAATCAAACAGCTGATCGATGAACACAAAAAAGTAGACTACAATGATTTTAAGAAGATTAAATACGATCACCAATTCCCAAAACCGTTCCACTACAGTTGGATGAATATTGACTCTCTTTTTGTAATGGCTCCAGAAAATTATCCCAAAGCAAAATCGGTTCTAGAGCAGGTTCAAGGTTGGGATAGGAGTGCTTCAGCCGACTCCTATGGTGCTGGAGCCTATGGGATTCTGTATTTCAAACTGGGTAAGTATTACAAAAAGTTACCAGAACCCAAAATTTTCACAAAAAATATATTGTATAAGGCTCTTGTAGAAACTCAAGAACACATGATGGAACATTTTGGTCAAACTCAAGTCAAATTAGGCACCTTTCAAAAATTGATCAGAGGAGATAAGGAGTTGCCCGTGTTCGGGCTGCCCGACGTCATTACCGCCATGGGATCGATTCCCCATGAAAAAGGTAAAACAAAAGTGGTCAAAGGAGAATCCTATATAGAATTGGTAAAATTCACACCCCAAGGTGTTGACATTGAATCTGTTATTTCATATGGTAGTTCAGATGATCCTAATTCAAAACACTACTCAGATCAAATGGAACTCTACACAGCATTTAAAACCAAAAAGATGACCTTTGATAGAGCGAGCATATTTGAGAATGCAAGTCGGATTTATCACCCCAAATAGGTCTGTTTTGCCTCCTGATAAAGGGATTCATAATGAGAAATCACCTTTTCGATATTGAATTTTTTTGAAGATTCGTAGGCTTGCTCTTTGAATTGTTTGTGTCGCTTATCATCTTCCAAAATGTAAATGGCCTTTTCTGCCATAGCAATGACGTCTCCCAAGGGACAGAGGAATCCTGAAAAACCATCCTCAATGACTTCGGGCAAACCCCCTACGTCAGAGCAAACCACGGGAACCCCATGAACCATAGCTTCTAGGGCAGCCAATCCGAAACTCTCTTGTTCGGAAGGCAAAAGGAAAAGATCTGAAAAACAAAGTATCTCCTCTATTTGATTGCTTTTCCCGAAAAACAGAACATCATCCTCCATTGCTTGTGCTCTACAATAACGCATGGCCCGTTCTTTCTCTGGTCCATCTCCAACCATCAGTAATTTAACATTCAATTTCTGACTGATGATTTTGAACGTTTTAAGAATGTCAATGATTCTTTTCAGAGGTCTAAAATTGCTGATATGGGTGATGACCAATTGATCATCGGGAGCGATTTGTCCTTTTTCACAGGGAACAGTTTTGAATTTTAATTTTTCAATATCTATAAAATTGGGAATGACTTTGATGTCGGCGGTAATCTCAAAAAGATGCTCGGTATCCTCTTTTAAACTTTGAGAAACTGCCGTAACATATTCGGAATTATTGATGCTAAACTGAACTGCCTTTTTGTAAAAAGGATGACTTCCCACCAAAGTAATGTCTGTTCCGTGAAGGGTAGTGATCATTGGGATTTTGACACCTTCATCTTCCAACATTTTCTTACCCATATAGGCAGCATAGGCGTGAGGTATGGCATAGTGAACATGAAGCATATCAATATTGTGTTTTTTTACCACTTCAACAATCCTACTGGATAAGGCCAACTCATAGGGCTGATACTTAAACAAATCATAGGTGGGCACATGAACTTCATGGAAGTGTAAACCTTTGGTTAGGTTCTGGATTCTTACAGGTTGTTTGTAGGTAATAAAGTGGATTTCATATCCCTTTTTGACCAAATAAAGTACTAACTCGGTTGCGACCACACCACTCCCACCAAAAGTGGGATAACATACAATTACGATTTTCAAATGTTCAAGTTTTAATAAATTAAAGCCTTATAAACTATGGCCTGCATTCGGGTTCTGACATTTTTTTTACCCAGCAAGTTATTTGACATACTGGGGTAAGTTCTATTCGATAAAAATACGAAAATCAATTCTTGATCGGGATCGGCCCATGCGTATGTTCCCGTAAAACCCATATGGCCAAAGCTGATGTCCGAAACACAACCACAGGTCGACCCTTCTCCCTCCAACTGGGGTTTATCAAATCCCACCCCTCTCCTGTTGCCTTGATCACAATAATAACAATGGTTAAAATCATCAAAGGTTTTTGAAGAAATAAATTGGTTTCCGTTGGCATATCCCTTTTGCAAATACATTTGCATGATTTTATAGACTTCCTCGGCATTGGAGAATAATCCGGCATGACCTCCTACCCCACCTTGCATGGCGGCACCCATGTCATGAACATAGCCCCGCAATTCCCGATATCTGAAATAATCGTCGATCTCTGAAGGTACAATCTCCTCCTCTGCAAATTCTTTCCAAGGATTGAATAGCGTTCGTTTTAAACCCAATGGTTGAAACAAAAATTCATTGGTCAAATCATCCAAGGGCTTCTTGTATTTTGTTTCAAAATAGTTTTTAAATAG
>JAACDY010000026.1 GCA_009936675.1 Bacteroidota bacterium | reverse complement strand
GCATCAAGTTGAACATCGCATAATGCTTGTTTTCAGGATAGACCGCTACGGTTTCCAATTGCGTCCAAAGGGGTACTGCTTTTTCTAGCATTTGCTGTTTGACCAAAATCTGAGTGGCACGAACCAATGCTTGTTCAAAAAATTCATTGGGTTTTTCATCGATCAACTTTTGGTAGTGCTCAAGGGCGGCATCAGATTCTGATTCCTCAAAGTAAATTTCAGCCAATACAAAATGGGCATTGAGAGCATTGCGTCCCTGAGGATAACTTTCTAGATAGGAATTAAAGGATTTTTTGGCCTGATTCTTACGGTTGCTTAAAAACTGTTTTTCGGCTGCAGAAAAAGCCGTTTGCTCCAACTCGTTGTCGGAGTAGGTATCAATATTCAATGATTTGAGCCATTGGGTAAACTGGGGAACCTTGTCCGAATCCACTGCAATTTCTTTAAGAGTTCCCAAGGCCTGCTGTGCCACAGCATCATTGGCATAGCGTGCCACCAAGGCTTTTAGTACACTTTCTGCACGGTTCAGTTTTTCCTGATTGTAGAGGATCAAGCCTTTGTTGAGAATGGCTTTGGTAAGGTATGGACTTTTAGGATAACGGGCAATCATATCATCGTAGGTACTGATGGCGGTATCAAAAGAACCCGCCACCGCATGGGCACTGCTCAATTCATAAAAGGCGTCATCTACATAGGCAGACTGCGGGTGCTTGTCGATCAGCTCCATGAGGGTGGCTATTTTTTGCATGTTGCGATCAACAAAACCATAACTGATGGATTTTTGATATAGGGCATAATCGGATTGGGCTGGAGACATGGCAATGCCCTTGTTATATTGCTCCATGGCGGGCCAAAAACGACTCATAGCAAACTCAGCATCCCCCATACGAATGTAGGCATCACGAACTTTGGTGCGGGGATAGTCTTTGGGTTGGTTGACTACTTTTTGAAAGGAATTCAAGGCCAATTCATATTCGCCCATCTTGAAATAGGTGTATCCCAAATTATAGTGATATTCCAATTCATTGAGCATTGCCTTTCTTGGGACATTGTTTTCAAAAGTAAAAAACACATCGACCGCATCCTCATATCGATTGCTTTCATAATGGCTTTGTGCCAACCAAAAAAGAGATTGAGCCGTAAGCGTTTTGACTTTATCATTTTTTACCGCCCTCTGGAAATACTCTCCTGCCTGTGGGTAATCTCCTGCATTGAACAATTGAATCGCTTTGAGAAAGGTAACCTTTTGCAGCAAGCGATCGTCCCTGTAGTCGTTTTGGGAAGAGAGAATGGACAATACACCTTCATAGTCACCGCTGTTGGTGTAGGAACTCAACAAAAGAGCCGTGAGCTCTTGCTCTTGCGATGTTTTGGGGTAGGTTTCAAGGTATCTGATGATGACCTGTGGGACTTTTTCGTAAGGGTTTCCAATTTCATAACTCAAGCGGGCATAGTTGAGTAAGGCCGATTGTGAAATGTCAGGATTAAAGTTCATAGAAGCAGCACTCCTGTAGGCGTTTAAGGCAGAAGGTTTTCTTTCTTTTTTGAGGTAGCATTCTGCCAAGTAGTAATAAGCGTTCTGGGCTAATTTGTCTTTTTTGCCGATTATCTTGTTGAATTGATCTATGGCTTGGCTATAATTGCCCGTTTCGTAATAGGCATATCCCAACTGATAAAAATCGGCATGGGTCCATTTACCCTTTTTGCCTTTGTAGTTTTTTAAATGTTTTAAAGCCTTATCGTATTGCTCCGTATTGAAATAACTTTCTCCGATGATCTTGGAGAGTTCAGAAAAGTTATCTCCATGTTGGTTTTGAATTTCTTTCTCCCCCAGAGCAATAGCCTTTTCAAAACGTCCCAACTTAAAATTCATTTCCACTTGGAAATAACCCAAGTTTTCCTTTTGGTCTTTTTTAGAAACCCGTGTAAAAGAGTTGGATGCAGAGGTGTAATCTTCCAACTGATAGGCAATATGCCCCAAATAATAGTGGGCATCAGACTCATATTTGGGATTGAATTTTACATTTTCCAACAAGGTTTTGGCCTCTGGAAATTGTTTCTTGGTAAAAAGGGTGTATCCTTTGTTAAAATAAAATTCAGGGAGTGCGGCTTTGAGAACATCTGCCGCTTTTACTTTGGCAAACCATTTGTAAGCATAGGAATATTTTTCATTGTTAAAATAATAGTTGGCCAGATCCAAATAAACAGTCTTTAAAATGGTGGTATTTGGATAATCAAGACTGAAGATTTCAATCAATTTAACAGCACCCGGATCGTTGAGCCGCAAAGCCGTGCCCATTTTAAAATAATTGATTTCCTCCAGATCGGCTGCATTGAGATTAAAATCTTCATACAGTGCCAATCCTTGATCTACATTGGGAAAAATTCCTTGGTAGTACAAATCAGTCGCCTTTATTTTTAGCACTGACTTGTCAAAAACTTGTGACCAACTCAGGGCAGTAAAAAAAAACAACAAAGCAGTTAACAAGCTATTTTCTTTTATGTCAATCATACTCAAAGTTAAATAGAAACCTCTATTATATGAACGGAATTATTTTTGCTTGCGTATAATTTATCAACAAATTTTATTAGCCAATCAAAACCCTTTACATTTGAGGTACATTTAAGTCCATGGCAAAAAATATTGTTTCGTTTAGCGATGCCACCATTGCGCAAAATGGTAAAACTATTTTGACAAATGTCTCTGTAGATGTTCCAGAAGGTAGTTTTGTCTTTTTGATCGGTCGGACAGGAAGTGGAAAAAGCAGTTTGATCAAGACCATTTACGCTGATTTGGAATTGGCTGGGGGCTTGGGAAGTGTGGGGGAATTTGACCTAACACGACTCAAAAACAAACAAATCCCTTCCTTGAGAAGAACCTTGGGAGTGGTTTTCCAAGATTTCAAATTGCTCCCAGACCGCAGTATTGAAGACAATCTCAAGTTTGTCTTAAAAGCCACCGGTTGGCAGGATAAAAATACAATCAGTCAGCGCATCGATGAGGTATTGGAAATGGTGGGCATAACTGTAAATAAGAAGAAATTTCCTTTTGAATTATCGGGCGGGGAACAACAAAGAATCGCCATTGCACGATCTCTACTAAATAATCCCAAATTGATCATTGCAGACGAACCTACTGGAAACTTGGATCCTCAAACCAGTCAAGACATTATGCAGCTCTTCAAGTCTCTCCACCAGAAAGGAATGACATTGCTGATGGCCACCCACGATTATCAAATGATCGTAAAATTCCCTGGGAAAATATTTAAATGTGAGGATGGAAAAGTTTTTGAAGTCGTTGCCAAAACGTAAGTTTTGAGCCATTGCTATACATTTAAGCCATTCCTTTAGTAATTTTACCAAAAAAACAATATGCCACTCACTGACCTCCCTCAAATTGCTCATGACCAAAGCGATCAGTTTTTTTTAATGGCCGGACCCTGTGCCATTGAGGGTGAGGAAATGGCCATGAGGATTGCCGAAAAGGTAAAATCTGTAACCGATGCTCTGTCCATCCCTTTAATTTTTAAAGGAAGTTTTAAAAAAGCCAACCGCAGTCGGTTGGACAGTTTTACAGGAATCGGAGACGAAAAAGCCTTAAAGATTTTGGAAAAAGTAAGTAAAACTTTTGAAGTTCCAACAGTAACGGACATCCATAGCGAAGAAGATGCCGAAATGGCAGCCGCCTATGTGGATGTATTACAAGTCCCTGCTTTTTTGGTCAGACAAACCGATCTATTGGTGGCAGCAGCAAAATCTGGCAAGTTTGTCAACTTGAAAAAGGGACAGTTTATGAGCCCAGAAAGTATGCAATTTGCCGTTCAAAAAGTAAAAGATAGCGGTAATGAAAATGCATGGATCACCGACCGAGGTACACAATTTGGCTATCAAGACCTGATTGTTGACTTTAGAGGTATTCCTGTGATGAAAGAAATGGCACCAACCGTTTTGGATGTTACCCACTCCCTTCAACAGCCCAATCAAAGCAGCGGGGTGACTGGGGGGCGGCCCGAAAGCATAGAAACTATTGCGCGAGCAGGCATTGCAACCGGCGTAGATGGTCTTTTTCTCGAAACCCATTACGATCCGTCCACCGCCAAAAGTGATGGTGCCAATATGTTGGATATTCAATATTTGGAGGGACTTTTGACCCGTTTATCACAATTACGATCTTTCGTTGTCAAAAGCTTTCATTGAATTGCTTACACAAACCATTTTTAGATCGTTTTTAACCTACCAATTCAAAGATGATAAACTCATATTGGATTAGTCCAACTCTATGGCTCCCATATCGGGTCGTCCTTTAATGAGATTGCCCAGTAGATCCTCTTTGATCTCAAAATCGAGGTACAAACCCTTTGCATCGCCTTCTATTTTGGATATGGAAATACCTTTGTCCTGAACCAACTCTTTGTGGGTGGGGGTGTAATCTTTAATGTCATTTCCTCCTTTGTTGAGAAATTGAACATTTCCAATGATTTTTTCCGTGGGTTGAATCAATGCTTCTTTGGGCCAATTGTCGTTTTTAAGAAAAAGATTGTTGGTAAAGATGACGTTTTCAATAGTCCCTGCTCCCCCATCATCGGGCTTGTATTGATCACCCAGAACAAGCTTACTGTCTCCTGCTACACGAAAAATATGATTGGGCGAAAGCATCAGTATTTTAAAAACAGCAGATGCTTCCAAAGCTTACCCTAATTCCGACCCTGTTTTTGACAATGACCTAACCCGATGGGTACGTTTTGCCAACAGCGTCAGGCTCAGATTGGCGATGCGGATCCGATATGCCGATGAAACACTATCCCGAGCAACAGTTACCCAATGCATGGGTGAGCCCCTTATGGAGCGTATCGAACATGATGCCTCCTCCATCGAAACCGAGGGAAATGGTAACTCGTGGTTCAATACTCGTACTGGTTTTCCGGAGGTAAGAATGTCCGTGTTCTTGATAGACAAACTTCCAAGTACTAACGATCCAAGACTATCGGTATTTGTTGCCAAAGATGAAGCCGGTGGGTATTCTGGAATGATCAATGGTATTACGGATTTAGCCTTCCAATCGGTAAATTATGACAGTAAATCAGATATGGGACTTGCCATTTCCTCGAAAGAAAGCAAACGCTACCTGATGACCGCAGCAGAAACCTGGTTGTTGAGAGCAGAGGCAGCTTTGGTTTATGACAATGATGAGGAAAAAGCAAAAGAATATTTCAGAAAAGGCATTGAAACCTCACTCAAACAATGGGAGATTGAATCCTCAGCCATCGACACCTTTATGGAAAGTTCGGTCACACAATTGGAGGGAGACAACAAAGAAGAACAAATCGGTAACCAGATGTATCTGGCACTGGTGCCGGACTACTACGAGTCCTGGACTTATATCCGAAGAACCGGCTATCCGGTCATTCCTGTCCGGACATCAGAGGATTTATCCAGAGGAGATACCAATGGCATCATGCCCAGGCGCTTTAATTACTCCACCTTTGAAATTGGAACTAACGAAGCTAATGTTCAAGAGGCCATCCAACGACAAGGGTCGAATTTGATCGATACCCCCGTTTGGTGGGACAAAAATGAATAATCAAAAAGACATATCATGAAAATCAAAAATATAGTAAGTTTAATGAGTTTTTTCCTTCTTTTTACCTATTGCACAGAGGAGGAAGACCCGGGGCCCTTGTCCGATTTTCAATTCTTGGTCAAAGGGACTGAGGTAACCTTTAACGGTACGGTTCGGAATGCAAAAACCATCGATTGGGATTTTGGGGACGGCAACAGCAGTAACGAAGAAGACCCGGTTCATGCCTATCGCAACGTAGGTGATTATGAGGTCAGTATGAAAGTGACCGACGAGAATGGAAAATCTTTTACCGAAGTTAAAAAAGTAAGCATTCTGCCCTCACCGGAAATACTCTTAACGGGTGGGAATGCCAATGAAAATGGAAAAACATGGAAGATCAGTAAAGTATATACAACCGGAAAAGACGGTGCGGGAGGGGTTAGTAACGATCTGGAGATCCAAATTCTTTCGGCGGACAATGTACTTGGACTTTTTGGGCTTGGCGATGTCTATAAAGATCGATTTACTTTTTTCTATGACGGTCGCTATGTGGTGGACAACCAGGATGGGAAAAGTATGATGGGAGTGGTTTATGCTTCAATCAATCATGCCCAAAACATTCGGGTGCTCTCTGCCGATACAGAAAGGCTTCCTCTGGCAGATGTGATCTATACTCCCAAAAGCGATGCCACATGGGAAATCAAAAAAGAAGATTTTGAAGTGGAAGCGGCAACAGGGAAGGTCAAATTCACGGAAAAACCCAGCTGATTCTAACGGAGTACTTGGCTTATAAGGACGCTGGATCATTTGTGATCCTTAAAGAAATTACAGAAAATTACATGAACATTGCCTTGGGCATCCATACTGAACCCAGTATCATTGATAAACCAACCCTATTGTTTCATATGAGTTTGGAGGCAGAATAAGGATGGCACGAAATTTGTACATTGTCGACCCTAAGTGAAAGTTCATTGAAACATTGGGGTCGACTGGTTTTGACAGCAGGTTCCCATGACGGAGTAAGCAGGTCGAGCGCTGAAACACAGCTCGTAAATCTTATGTTTCAACATTTTAAATGGCGAGAATAACTACGCTCTAGCTGCATAATTGACTGAATTATAGTAAGTCTTTGCCTAGTCCCGACCAGGTCGGGAAGCCGGATGTCTCTAGATAGCCCTTGTTGACGGCGATCGGTATTGAGGCACCATAAATGTCAACATCGAAACGCTATAGCATCGCTAGTGTTTTTCAATAAAGATGATAAGGGTATCTAGGGCGGTTTTCGGTCACTGATACCTCGAAAAACAAACGAGAACTAAACCTGTAGAAAGCTTGGTTGTGACTTGTTTGGACGCGGGTTCGATTCCCGCCGACTCCACAAATTATTTTCAGGAATAATAATTTATTCTTGAGAATATATTTTAATTATCAGTTTCTAAAACTTTACTAACTTTTAAAGGTCTAATGAGTGTTAACTCTTGATAGCAAATGAATCTTAGAATTGGAATTATCCTAATTGGATTGTTATTCTTATCGTGTGAAAAAAATGAGTCTTCATTGCAAAATGATGAAGAAACCGGAAATTGTGCAACAGGAACTTCTACAGCAACTATTTTGGTAAATATTGATGAAGAGATCTACAATAATGATGAATCTGTTTTGGCTTACAGTAAGTATTCATGGTCATCAGACGGTACAAACAGAATACTAAATGGAAATGGCATTCCAAATCATGAAGTAGGTACTTTCCCGAATTCAAATAATCCAAACAGCATTAGCGAGCAAAATGTTAGCAAAAGCTTTACACTTTGTACATCAATAATTAATGAAAGTGGTCTTGAAGTGGTCGGCCCTGCCATGGCTATTGCTTATGCCTTAAATAGCGTAAAATTTGATCCCGCAATTGCTGGTAGATGTAATGATGCTGGCGAATGTAGTTTAGCTCGTGGAGATGGAAACTGGAATATTGAAGCTTTGGGTCATGAAACCTTTGATTTTGGGGATGACATGAACCACGCACATGTTCAACCCAATGGTGCCTATCATTATCACGGAATGCCAGAACTGCTTATTGATTTTTTAGGAGATAGTAATGGTATGACCCTTATTGGGTGGGCATCTGATGGTTTTACCGTATATGCAAGGTACGGCTAAGCTGACCCTGAAGATTCACAAAGTCAATTAAAAGCACTAACCACTAGCTATCGATTGAAATCTCAACCTGATGAAAATCGACCAAAT
>JAACDY010000196.1 GCA_009936675.1 Bacteroidota bacterium | reverse complement strand
TGATATACTTAATGTGTTTGATGTTGACCGCTTGTGGTCCATCATCCATCAAACAAGAACAACAACCTCCCAATATTATTTTTGTAATGTCCGATGATCATACCAGTCAGGCCTGGGGTATTTATGGAGGTGCTTTGGAAAATTATGCGGTCAATAAAAACATCAAGCGATTAGCGGCAGAAGGGGTAGTTTTGGACAATGCCTTTTGCACCAATTCTATTTGTGTACCCAGTCGAGCTTCCATCCTCACGGGACAATACAGTCACAACAATCAAGTATATACTCTTACCGACGCATTGGACCCCAACCGTCAGAATGTGGCTCAACTTCTTCAAAAATCGGGCTACCAAACCGCAATTGTTGGAAAGTGGCACTTAAAAGACAAACCTTCTGGTTTTGACCATTTCAACATACTACCCGGACAGGGGAGGTATCACAATCCCATTTTGAAAGACAAAAACAATTGGGAGTACGGAAACAAAGGAGGGAAGGAGTACAAAGGATTCTCCGCTGATGTCATCATGGATGAATCTCTCAAGTGGCTGGATCAGAGAGACAAAGAGAGGCCCTTTATGTTGATGACCCATTTTAAAGCTACCCACGAGCCATTTGACTATCCCGAACGATTCAAAAATTTGTTTGAAAACGATACCATTCCCGAACCAGTCTCGTTACTTGATTTTGATCCCCAAGAGTCGGGACGTAGTTTTGAGGGGCAAATCCTTGAAATTTTGGCAGAGCGCTGGCGGCAGGCCTCAATGGAGGACAACGGCCGTTACCCAGGGCTTCCTTTTGATACAGAGGGATTGGATGCTGTTCAGGCCAGAAAAAAAACCTATCAGAAATTTGTAAAAGACTTTTTGAAATCAGCTGCTGCCATTGATGATAATATCGGTAGAATGTTGACTTATTTGGATGAAAATGGTTTGACCGACAATACTTTGATTATCTATACTTCTGACCAAGGCTATTTTTTGGGGGAACACGGAATGTTCGACAAGCGAATGTTTTTGGAAGAGTCCGCTCGTATGCCCTTTGTCATTCGTTACCCCAAGGAGATTCCTGCAGGAAAAAGAGTAAAAGACATCATCCTGAATATCGACTTTCCCTCACTGCTTTTGGACTATGCAGGGATTCCTCAACCCGAACAATTCCAAGGAGAGAGCTTTCGTAAAAATCTCCTCATGGAAACTCCCGATCAGTGGAGGGATAAGATGTACTATCGATACTATGCTCATGCGCTCAATCGACCAGCTCATCTGGGCATTCGTACAGATCGTCATAAGTTGATCTTTTATTATGGTCTCTCATTAGGCTTAAAGGGAACATATACCAATCAAGCCACTCCCCCTGCTTGGGAATTTTACGATTTGGAAAATGACCCACTGGAACTCATAAATCAATACCCAACTCCAAAGTACAAAAACATCATTCAGCAATTAAAAAAAGATCTGATCGAGTTGAGAGCCAACTATGGAGATGCTTTGACCGATGGAGCTGAGATCAAGAAAGTAATTCAAGAAAACTGGTAAATCGTTCAGACCCTATAAATCCTATTTATATCATCCGATTTGCTGAGAAGGGTTTTTTAAGGTTCTATATATACTATGAAAAAATCAATTCAATTCCTCCTATTTATCCTTTTGGCTTTTGCCTGTAAATCCGAAACAAAACCCCCAGAGACTCCATCTCCTAATGTCCTTTTTATCGCAGTTGACGATCTGAGGCCCGAATTGGGAATCTATGGAAATCAATTTGTCAAAAGCCCCAACATTGATCAACTGGCAAGAGAGGGCAGTTTTTTTAAAAGACATTATGTGCAAGTTCCCACCTGTGGTGCCTCTCGATATAGCTTGATGACAGGTCTTAGGCCTCAAAAAAGAGTCCATATAGATAATGGTGTTTTTTATAAGCAAATGGCCAATCAAATGGAGAAAGAGCGACCCGAATCTTTTGTCCATCATTTTAAAAGAAATGGTTACACTACTGTGGGCATTGGTAAATTGAGTCATTCTGTAGATGGACTGGTTTATGGCTATAGGGAGGAACCTTCAGATGTTAAAGAAATGCCCCACAGTTGGGATCGTTTTGTGTTCAACCCCGGCAAATGGAAAACAGGATGGAACGCCTTTTTTGCTTATGCCAACGGAGAAAACCGTCAAAGTTTAAACGGGCAAGTGAAACCCTATGAAAGTGCTGCGGTTTCAGATCAGGGGTATCCTGACGGTTTGATTCTTAAAAGTGCAGTGCAGGAGTTAAGAAAATTAAAAACCCAGCAAAAACCATTTTTTCTGGGCGTAGGATTTTTCAAACCCCATTTGCCTTTTAACGCCCCCAAAAAATATTGGGACTTATACGACCGATCTTCTATTCCCATTGCTTCTGACCCCTTTATCCCTCAAAACGTTCACCCTAAAAGTGTTGGAAAAATGGGAGAGTTTTACAATTATAAATTATCAGACGAGAAACCAACACTTGACCAAGCAGTTTCAGATGATTATGCCCGAGAATTAATCCACGGATATTATGCCTCTATAAGTTATATAGACCATCTGATAGGTCAACTCTTGGCAGAACTCAAGGCGCTTGATTTGGACAAAAAGACTATGATTGTATTGTGGGGCGATCATGGTTGGCATTTGGGAAATGACAGAAAATGGGGGAAACACACTCTTTTTGAGCGATCTCTTAAAAGCGCATTGATTGTCAAACTGCCAGGAAGGCAAAACAAATTACGGGAGATCAACGCCATAGTGGAGTCGGTCGATTTATACCCTACACTTTTGGATTATTGTGGAATATCACCACCTTATGACATGGATGGTAAAAGCCTTTTGGGTTTGATCCAATCCGGTAAATCCAACAAAATCAACCAAGCTTTTGGTTTTTGGAAGGATGGGATTAGCATCAGAACCGATTCCTATCGTTTGACAAAGTTTTACAGAGAGGAAGAACCTAAGATTGAACTGTATGACCATCTTGTCGATCCAGAGGAAAACCAAAATATCGCCGCTGATTACCCAAAATTAGTTGATTCATTGGTTTTAGTTTTGGAGGAAAAGTTACCAGAATTCTACTCTAAAGTGAGATAAAACTTATTATTTAATACTTAATTCAGATGTTTTACGGAGCATACTTATTCTACTTACTTTTTTGTTGGTAAATCTGGAATTAGTAACTGTTTGCGGAAAACAGAAATGAAAAAAAAAAAAAAAAAGTGAAATTTGTGTTAAAGTTTTATTAAGTTTGTCTATTGT
>JAACDY010000195.1 GCA_009936675.1 Bacteroidota bacterium | reverse complement strand
CAATTTGACTTCCTTCCTTGGAAGCGAGATATTTCTTTATAAATAAAAAAACACAAGGGTTTGAATAATCATAAAACTTAACTACATTTAAAAAGAAAATTTTTAAGAAATGAGTAAAAAACAATCTAAATCACGAAGAAATTTCATTAAGAAATCAGGAATGATTGGTACGGGAGTATTTATCGTTCCCCGCCACGTTTTGGGTGGAGAAGGCTTCACTGCTCCTAGCGACCAATTGGCTCTTGCCGCCATAGGTTCTGGAGGAAAAGGGACTTCAGACATTAAAAATGCCTATCAAAATGGGAAAAACAGAGTCATTGCGCTTTGTGATGTTGATCCGGCCAATGCCAAAAGTGCTTACACTACGCACAACAATGCTAATAAATATGTAGACTACAGGGAAATGCTCGATAAAGAAAAGGACATCGATGCGCTTACCATTTCTACACCCGATCACAATCATGCCAAAATTGCCTATGATTGTATGAACAGGGGCATACACGTGTATGTTCAAAAACCCCTAACCCATACCATTGCCGAGGCAAGACTTCTGGCTCAGACCGCTGAAAAAAACAAAATTGTTACCCAAATGGGTAACCAAGGAGGATCCAGTATTGGAGTGCCCAAAATTCAAGAGTGGATTGACCAAAATAAAGTTGGAAAAGTACACACCATATATGCGTGGACCAATAGACCCGTTTGGCCGCAAGGGATCAATCATCCCAGTGCCGACATCGCCAAAAAACCCGATACATTAAATTGGGATTTGTGGTTGGGAACCGCACAATCTAAACCCTACAGTCCAGGCCTTCACCCATTCGATTGGAGAGGTTTCTGGGAATACGGAACAGGTGCTCTAGGTGATATCGGCTGTCATACACTCGATGCTCCATACAAAACATTACAGTTGGGCTACCCCAGCAGTGTAGAGTGTACTGCAACCAACGTATTCAAGAAAATGTGGACCCCTGAGTACACACCAGAAGGATGTCCTATTTCCTCTATGGTAACCCTTCAATACGATAACTCCCCTCACAACAAAGACGGAATAAAACTCATTTGGATGGACGGAGGACTTACTCCCACCATTCCTGAAGAAATTGAAGAAGAATTCATCATGAACTATGATGCTGGAAATTCCAGCGGAATCATGATGTTAGGTTCTAAAGGAGTGATTACCGCAGAAATTTATGCCAATAATCCCACCTTGTACATCAAAGGGGAGAAACCTGTTGTCTTCGACACCAGTAAACAACCCAATGTCAATGACGTTCATGCATCCACATGGACTGAAGCCTGTAAGGCTGGTTTCAACAGCTCAGAACACAAAGCTTTGACTTCCTCATTTGATTATTCCGGACCCTTTACCGAGTCCGTAATCATGGGGAACCTTGCACTTCGCAGCAGAGACCTTAGAAAATTCACTGGAACCAGAGGTAATGGTAGAAAAATCATGAGTTACTACGGAAGGACAAAGCTCCTTTGGGATGGTGAAAACATGAAAATCAAAAACTTGGAAGAAGCCAATGCCTTTGTGAGTAAAGAATACCGAAAAGGTTGGGAACTCCCTATTTAAAATTTTGATGATTTTTTTTAAACAGGAATAGTAAAGATATTGCTATTCCTGTTTTTTGTATTTATAAAATGAATAAGACCAAAAATTTCTCAGAAGTAAAAAACCATATCGAATCCTTCGGTTACCAAATAGTTGATTTCGATTTCGAACGACCTTGGGGTGGATTCTTGGTGATTGACGAAAATCAAGCACAAAAATTTGCCGATCAATTTTTTGAGGGAATCTCTATTGAAAGCCTAAAAATTGGTGGAAAGCTAAGCCCTAAAATCCTCATCGTCAGTCCCAAAGCCAGACTCTCCTGGCAATACCACCACCGCCGAGCCGAAATCTGGAGGGTTTACCAAGGAACTGTTGGAATCATCCGTTCCGATGACGATAATCAAAACCCTCTTATACAACTCAACGAAGGAGATCAGGTAAGGCTTCAACAGGGAGAACGACATCGATTGATTGGCCTTGATCAGCTAGCTTTGGTTGCCGAAATTTGGCAGCATACCGATCCCAAAAATCCCTCCAATGAAGAGGATATCGTGAGACTTCAAGACGACTTTGGCCGATAAAACAACATTTTCTTATAAGTTGTGAGGCAGTAGTAGGCAAGTTTCAAAAAAAGATTGAGTATCTTTTAATTAAAATATTTTTGGATTGGTAACAAACACCTTTGGGCAACAGTTACCATCAATCTAAAAACGGGTAAAACAACTATTATGAAAAAACTAACTCAAAAATTTATTTTTCTATTATTAGCAGCACTCCCCATTTGGATTTCAGCTCAGGAAAAACCTTTTTTCAAAGCACCTGATGGGCTGTCACTTGTCAGCACAGATCTTCACATCCATACTACATTTTCCGATGGTTCTGTATGGCCCAATATCAGGGTAGAAGAGGCTCTGAAAGAAGGCTTAGACCTCATATCCATCACAGATCATCTGGAATACCAGCCCCACCGAACAGACCTTCCCAATCCCGACAGAAATCGATCCTTCCATATTGCAGAAGACACTGCAAAAAAATCAAAACTTACCGTAATCAGAGGGGCAGAAATCACTCGCTCCATGCCTCCAGGACATATCAATGCCGTATTTATTCAGGATGCCAACAAGCTGTTGTTTCCGGACGACCCCTTGGCCGGTATAGAAGAGGCCAACCGTCAAAAGGGATTTGTTTTTTGGAATCACCCCAATTGGGAGGCACAAAGAAAAGATGGAATTGCAAGACTCGATCCGATGCATAAAAACCTTATTAAAAAGAAACTTCTTCACGGAATTGAAGTCGTTAACTTCGACACCATGTCAGAAGAAGCCATCGAAATTGCATTGGAAAATGGACTCACCATGCTCGGAACCTCTGATGTCCATAAATTAACTGCATGGGATTTCGACATTCCACAGGGAGGACACCGGCCCATGACATTTGTTTTATCCCAAGACAACAGTCCCCAGGAAATCAAAAAAGCCCTTTTTGCTGGCAAAACGGTGGTTTGGTTTAAAGAACTCATCATCGCTAAGGAGAAACACTTACTCCAACTGCTAAAAGCCAATCTATCCGCATCCTCCCCCAGCTACGAAGGAGATAAGTTGATTGCCAAAGTCACCCTAAAAAATCACTCAGCCAATCCCATACACCTAAAATACACTGGCCCCTTTACCTTCCATCAAGATGCAGCCATTTTCAAAATTGAACCCTATGGAGAAAAAGATCTTGACATCAAAACCCTTAAGGTAAAATCAGTTATTGATCTGCCATTCGAACTACTCAATGGAATAATTGGACATAAAAAAAATCTTAACTTCACCCTTAAAACACAGTAATCTGAGTACATTTCTTAAACTTTTCATCCTTCTAATCCTTTTCCTCGGTTCACATAATAATGGAAGATTATGGGCACAAAAAGTAATCTATAAAACCCAACTTCCCAAAAAGGTTGAAGAAAGCTCAGGTTTAGAATTTTTTAAAAATGACTTCCTCACCCACAACGATTCTGGTGGAAAGCCCAACCTATATCGCTTTGACAAACAAGGCAATATCGTTGGGCAATACAATATTGAAGGTGCCGAAAATAATGACTGGGAAGACATCGCCCAGGACAAAAAGTACGTCTATATCTCAGACAGTGGAAACAATAAAGGAAAAAGAAAAGACCTCAGAATCCTGATCGTTAACCCTAAACGTCGATTTAAAAAAGTGGGGGAAATTACATTCCGCTATCGCGAACAACAAAATTTTAAAAAAAGAAACAAACACCCTTTTGACGCAGAAGCTTTGATCGCCACAGAAGAAATGTTGGTATTGTTTTCAAAAAATCGAAAATACGCTACCACTGAACTTTACTCCATCCCCAAAACCTCAGGAGATTATGTCCTGAGCTCCAAAAAGTCATTTGATGTTCAATCTCTAATTACAGGAGGCGACTATCTCAAAAAACTAAAATTGGTAGCCTTGGTTGGTTATAACCGATCCGGAGAACAATTTCTATACACCTTGCATTCATTTGATCTGGAAAACCTGAACCAAGTCAAAATGAAAAAATTCAAATTGCCTTTGGACGGTAAACAAATTGAAGCCGTTAAAATTATAGACCAAAATACCTTTTGGGTCACCAGTGAAGATGAAGGAAATAGTTTTCCTATGCTGTACAAGATCGAACTTTAAACCTTCCCTATCAAATCAAGCTACTCCCATTTTTAAGTTTTTTTATTGGATCATTCAATTCAACGTTTCATTTAAAAAAAATTACTTTTACAGAAATTATATTTTATGGATTATTCCAGAAAACCAGAGGATTACTTTAGTCACCAACGGGTAGAATTACTTGAATTTTTACCAGAGCAATACAACACCGTCCTAGATGTTGGTTGTGGAGAGGGTAGTTTTTTAAAACTTCTTCAAGGAAAAAATAGAGAGCTTTGGGGAATTGAACTCGTCGAAAAACAAGCAAAAAAAGCTAAAGAAACATTCAAAAACATATTCTCTGGACCTGTTGAAGATAACCTATCTAAACTGCCCGAAAATCATTTTGATGTTGTCTTTTTCAATGATGTGTTGGAACATTTATCGGATCCTTACAGTGTACTCGAACAAATAAAAAAGCATTTGAAAAAAGACGGAGTAGTCATCAGTTCGATTCCCAACATAAGATATCACAGTGCCCTGATGAGTTTGCTTTTTAAAAAAGACTGGAAATATGAATCGCACGGAATTATGGATAAAACCCATTTGCGGTTTTTTACAAATAAAAGCATCGTTAGAATGTATGAGGAGGCAGGCTACAACATTATTTCTCATAAAGGCATCAATCTGTCGAGATCATTAAAACCTTGGTTGTACAACATTCCTTTGTTATTTACTGCCTTGGATATCCGAATTCCTCAATATGCTACCTTAGCCAAAAAAAATAGCTGAATTTGACGTCAATACGGACCAACCCTATAGATGTATCCATCATCATCCTCAACTATAACCAGTCAAAACTTAGCCTTGATTGCGTTTCATCAATTTTGAAGGTTGAAAAAGAATTAAGTTTTGAACTCATAGTCGTTGACAATGGATCAAAACTGAATGAGGTCAAAATACTTGAGAAGAGTGATTTGAAAATTCACTACAAGTTTGTAAAATCAGATAAAAACGGCGGATTTGGATATGGGAATAATTTGGGCGCAAAACATGCAAAAGGCATCTATTTGGCCTTTATTAACAACGACACCTATTTTGAAAAACCCTGTTTTTCGTTCCTAAAGGATTATATGTCAGCCCATTCAGAGGTTGGAGTTTGTGCTCCGCAACAATTGGCTCCCAACCATGTCCCCAGACCCTCATTTGATCACCACCACGGCATTAGAAAGTTTTTCTTTGGAAGTTCTTTTTTGGAAACAATCTTCCGAAAACCAAAAAAGAAAGTACATCACAGTCATCCTTTAGAAGTCGATTTTATCCAAGGGTGTTTTATGTTTTTTCGAAAAACTATTTTTGAGGAAGTAGGAGGTTTTGATCCTAATATTTTCTTGTATTATGAAGAAATGGACATCTGTACACGACTCCAAAATAACGGACATAAGGTTATCTATCACCCCAATATTGATTTTTACCACATACATGAAGCTTCTACAAGTGTTTCTATAAAAACTACAGGAGTCAAAAAAGTACAAATTCTATACGCTTACCTCCATGTGCTTTATAAGAATCATTCGTTAATTAAATTTTTGATCATTAAAAACACCCTGCTTCTTTCCTATTTCTTGAAGAGTCCATTTCGATCCAAAGCCAGAGTCGTTTTCAAAGCATTACTAAAATACAACGCTACTGCAGCGGGCAAACTTTTTCGGAGTTAAGGATTGCAAACATCACATATCGATCTATCCCTTTGAGTCAAATCAATGGTTAGAAATAATATAGATGAAATATTACCTTTAACTAATTTTACTGGTTATGGAAAAAAATAAATCAGATGGAAGGCGAATATTAGTCATTCAACAAAAAATGATTGGGGATGTGCTCATCAGTAGTTTGTTGTGTAAAAATCTCAAGTTGTGGAACCCCAATGTACATGTTGATTATATGGCCAACCGACACACCTTAGACGTTATTCGGCATAACCCCTACATAGACGGAGTCGTCGTTTTTGAAGATCATTTCAAAAAAGATAAATTTGGACTTTTCCAATTCTTACTCCATTGCCGTAGGCAAAAATATGATTGCATCATTGATGCCTATGGAAAACTGGAGAGCTATTTGATATGCCTATTCACTCCTGCTGCTCAAAAAATTGGTTATAAGAAAGCCCTCTCCCCCTTGGTTTATGACAAAGAGATCAAGGTTTTAAAAGTTCAGGATGATGGTCTTCAATTGTCTATAAAAAATAGGTTTCGATTGTTAACACCCATCATGGGGGATTTTCCAAAAAATAGTGAGGTGGAAATTCATCTGACCCCAGAGGAAATTGAAATCAGTAGAGAACGATTGGATGCTGTTCTGGGAAAAGGGAAAAAGGCCATCATGGTCTCAGCCTTGGGAAGCAGTAAAAACAAAACCTATCCTTTTGAATATATGGCGCAATTGATGGATACTGCCTTTCGAACCACAAATCTCCCATTCATTCTCAATTATCGACCCGATCAGGAGGGATTAATTGACCTATTGATCAATCAACTACAACCCACTACCCAAAAAGCAGTAATGAAATCTTTGACTCCAAATTCGTTAAGGGATTATATGGCTACCGCCTATCACTGTATTGCCGCAGTAGGCAATGAGGGAGGAGCCATCAACATTGCCAAAGCGCTGAACAAACCCACCTTTGCTGTTTTTTCTCCCTTGATTGATCCTTCGGGCTGGCACACTGAAATTCCTAATAAGTGTATGGCAGTCAATCTCAATGCATTTTTCCCCAATGCTATTGATTATACCAAACACAGAAAATTAGCAAAGGACACAGAAAAATTGGAAGAACTCTACAAAATGCTAAAACCTGAACTTTTTGAAAAAAAATGGATTGGTTTCTTAAACAACGCTATTTCTTAGTTCAATTCTTTAGTAAATAATTTTTTGCCTTTTAAAAGATAATTTTCTTTAAAACAATGTTTTTTTTATAAAAAAAAGTCATTTGCATTGGGATGGCACTTTTTATACTTAATTTTCAAAATCTTGATTCATTCTTTGAATTGATTTATGGTTAATAGAGGGGCATCTGCGAAGGTGACCTTTTTTTTAAGATCATATTTAACTTCCATTTAACCTCCCTTTACCAATTCTTTAACATATCATGAAGTACCTTTATGGTGAGACTTTAATAAGCTTCATTTTTGTTTGTTTAATTGGTTTGCCCGCTGTAGTTAACACTTGGCGGGTTTTTTTTGGAAAGTAAAGAAAAAATCTACTGAGAAATTTCGTATTCGAACTCCCAATTGGGGTTGTCCAATTTATTGATGATGTATTTTATGGTAATTTCTTGACCTTCCGCAATAGATTCAAGAGCCTCAATCCGGATATGTCTTAATTTTCCCATTTCCTTATCCGCTTTGGCAACAATTGCTTTGCAATTCGGGATTTCGTGATGATTGATAAAACCCCCCAATGGCAGTCGGATATATCCATCTGGAAAACGCTCGTCGAAAATATGAGAGATGCCCAAATCAAAACCTTTGGGTAAATCCCGAGTAGCAAAAACACCCAAGCCTTCGATCTTACTATCCTTTATGGTCAAAAAATCCGGTAAAGGACGCCAAGTTGTTTTTTTTATCATATCTCTATTCTTTTAAGTATTCTATGATCTTAATACCCCTTTTCTAACTTTAGTGTGCTCATCAAAATTTAGAAATAATTTACAAACTAAACCTTTGCGCATTTATCTAATAAAATTAATCATTTTACTTTAAACTCAGCTTTTAAAACTGCTTGAGTATTGCCCTCAACACGGGTTCATAGGCATCGGCATAGCGGAGCATTCCAAGATCACTTGGGTGAGAGCCGTCTGTTGCTCCTTCACCATCTTCACCCAATAGATAATCTCCATCCAAATAATAGAGATTCCCTACTCCCGCATCGGTCAATTCAGCGTACGCTTTTTTGAGTGCTGCTCGACTTTTTTGGTGGTGTGTTTTCCTATGAGGAAAAAATTCAGAATTGGTAAAACTCCGGTCTTCCACTAATAATATTGGGGTTTTATCGTGTGTCGCTCTCAATTTTTTAACCAAGGGAACCGTTCGTTCCGAAACTGTTGTTTCATTCATATTGGGCAGACAGTCGATCACATAGGCACAAGGATCCTGCTCGGCTAACAAAGTGGCAACCTCAATCTCCATTAGTCCATTACCAGAAAATCCCAAGTTCAGGGTCGGACGACTCAACCTCCTCCCCAGAATGGCGGGGAAAGCCATCCCGGGTCGCGATGCACAAGCACCGTGCATTATGGAAGTCCCATAAAAAAGAATGGGTTTCTCCTTGCGGGGTGCTAGTGCCTCAAAAGATTCCCCTTTGGGGACACCTACTTCCAATGACTCTACTCCATTGTACAAGGGTAAATAGAGTGTATAGCGGCGAGATCCAGGACTGAGATTTTCAGCAATGATAGTTTCTATTTCCTTTTTGTCGGGAAATACCACTCCGGCCCAACGGTCTATTCCGTTACCATCGTTGGCATACAAATCCAAACCACTTACTCCTGTGGCAGGCATATGGGGCATAGCCAACCGATCCAAAAATAAGCTATAGCGAACATATATATTGGGAGAATCCGACACAAAACGCATACACATACCAGCAGAATGACGTGAAAGATTCCATACCGCTTCACGAACCATTCCTTCTGCTTTGGAAGGAAATCGGTCAAAATATCTTTTGGTATCTGTCCAACCTTTTCCCTCTATTCCCAACTCTTTTGCATTATACCAATCTATTTCCTCTTTCGGCAGGGTGGATTTTTGAGCAATTAGCATCGGAGAAATACCCATAGCAATTGCCCCTCCGAATAGGTGAGTAGTAAATTGACGTCGGCTGTAATGCTTTGTTTTCATGAGTTGTTTTTGGTTTATTAATGAATTTTTATTCAATATACGATGATTCCCTCTATCGGATTTCAGAATTCTTTTCCAAAGATGGTTCGACAGATCTGGTGCTGAAAAGGGCAACGAAAATACTCCCATAAAGGGAGTGAATCAAACTGGAAATGGCCGCTGGAATGGCCACTGCAGGGTTGACAAAATTCTCTTTGGCCAAAACCACGCCCAAGCCAGAGTTTTGCATTCCCACTTCCACCGAAATGGTTCTGCTGACGGCTTCGTCTTTCAATAAAATTTTACTAAAAAAATAGCCTAAGATAAATCCTGCCAAATGAAGAATCATAATCGATAAAATTAGTGAAAGCCCAGAGCCGAGGATGATATCTTTACCTTGTCCAATGATACTGGCCACGATCAGTGTAATCAGCAGGACGGCCACAGATGGAGAATAAAATTGAATCTTTTGGGTGTAACGGGGCAATCGGGCATTGAGAACTACCCCCAGGACAACAGGAACCAAGACCACCTTGAGCGTGCTGTAAAACAATCCCAAAGCATCCACATCAATTTCATTGCCCGAGAGACTGCTGGTCAACAATGGGGTCATCACAATGGCGGCCATGGTCGAAAGCGCTGTCATGCTAACCGATAATGCCAAATTGGATCGGGACAAAAATACGATCACATTGGAAGCCGTTCCCCCGGGACAGCTTGAGACCAAAATCAATCCTACCGCAAAAAAAGGAGGCAAGTCAAACGCTTTTCCTAAAAACCAACCCAAAAAAGGCATGACCATAAACTGCAAAAGTAAACCCGTGATTACCCATCTTGGGGTTTGGGTTACCCTTTGGAAGTCCTCCAATCGCAAGGTCAAACCCATTCCCAACATTATGCCTCCCAATCCGAGGGTTATCCAATTTCCGGAAAACCAAATAAAAAGAGGTGGATGGTACAGCGCCAAACAAGAGGCCGACAAAACAATCCAAGGAAAAGCAGCAGGGATGTGGTTGAATATACGCAAAGGCTATGGTGTTCTGTAAGTCCATATTTCGTGCAAGGGATCCCCTTTACTGCTGAACCCCTGGTGATGCCAATCCATTCCTTTTTTTACATATTCAAAACCCAGTGAAATCCCTACTTTACTGTTGTCCCTTGAGAAATAATCAATGGTTTCGGTGTAAGTTCCATCTACTGCAGTATAACCTCCACCCCCTGTTCCATGAAAAGAAAAGCTCGCCGTATTAAAGGCAATCCACTGGAAATATCCATCTACCAATATTTTCATCGTCTTTCTGGGTCGGCTAGTATCCCTTCTTTGTTCTTGGTCGCCTTTGACCCTTCCCGCCATCAGCCACTTCCCTTGAAGCGGTAGCGTATTCTTGGAAATTTTTTGCCATTGATCTTGATTGTTGATCACAATATTTTTTAGACTGTCTTTGGAAAAATTGGAGTTAAACTCCAAGGCCACCAAAAGCTCGTTGCCCTTTTTTTGATAAAAACCCCCAAGGGTTTTGATGAACTGATTGGGGTTGGAAGTAAATTGAGTTTCCACAAAATACTCCTTATCCATCAACACCCGATGTTCTATCTGCTGACCATTTTCTTGGCTTGTAAAACTATACACCTGTCCTGACAAGAAGTGGTGAAAAAATAATATTGAGACAAAAATTTTGTATTTCATTTTAATAATTTTTTAGTGATTGGATTTGAGGTTTAAAATATAACTAAGAGCATCAAGCTAGGTAAGTATTTGTGGAATAGCATTTTTTTTATAAGCCGTTATAAGTGGGCTTCCATAGGATTGTCTTTTAAAAAATTATTCGTTTTTCAGAACTAATAAATCGTAATTTACTAAATTGGAATAAATTAAACCTCAACTGTAATATGAAAAAACTTAACCTCAGCATTTTCGCCAGCATATTGATCGGCTGTCAGTCCATTTATGCTCAAAAAGTAGCCTTTGAAGAATACGATCTCGACAACGGTCTTCATGTAATATTACATCAAGACAATTCAGTACCTATTGTCACGACTGCCGTTTTATACCATGTGGGTTCAAAAGACGAAAATCCGGAGAGAACCGGTTTTGCTCATTTTTTTGAACACCTTTTGTTCGAAGGTACCCAAAACATTCCCAAAGGAAAATGGTTCAGTATTGTTACTGGAAACGGCGGTTCCAACAATGCCTATACCACCAATGATTTTACTTACTACTATGAGAATTTTCCTTCCAATAATCTCAAGCTTGGCCTTTGGATGGAATCCGAACGCATGCTGCATCCCATCATCGATCAAACGGGTGTTGACACCCAAAACGAGGTGGTCAAAGAGGAAAAACGTATGCGCTACGACAACAGTCCCTATGGTAAATGGAATGAAGAAGTCAAATCCTATTTGTACAAATTGCATCCATACAGCCGAACGACCATTGGAAAAATGGAACACCTGGATGCCGCCACCCTTGAGGAGTTTATGGCCTTCAATAAAAAATACTATATCCCCAACAATGCCACTTTGACCGTTGCGGGTGACATCGACATACCACAAGCCAAGAAATGGATTAAAGACTACTTTGGACCCGTCCCCAGAGGTCCCGAAATTCAACGAAACTTTCCCAAAGAATCGCCCATAACCGAGACGATCAAAGCGGAAACGTTTGATCCCAATATTCAAATCCCCGCTGTTTTTCTGGCCTATAGAACTCCAGGACGAAATTCCAGAGACGCCAGAGTACTCGACGTGATTTCGACCTATCTCAGTCAAGGGAAAAGTTCAAAACTCTATAAAAAACTGGTGGATGAACAGAAAATGTCACTTCAGGTTGCTGCTTTTAATCTGAACGACGAGGACTATAGCACCTATGTGATATTGAGTTTGCCACTAGGAGAGACGACCTTGGAAACTTTAATCACTGAAATTGACGAGGAAGTATTAAAGATTCAAAAAGAATTGATCTCCGAAAAAGACTACCAAAAATTGCAGAATCAGTTTGAATCTGAATTTGTCAACTCTAATTCTACCATAGAGGGGATCGCCAATTCACTGGCAGAATATTATGTCTTTTACGATGGAGACACCAACCTGATCAATAAAGAGTTGGATATTTACAAATCAATCAGTAGAGAAGAAATTCGCAAGGTTGCGCAAAAATACCTCAACCCCAACCAGCGACTGGAATTACACTATTTACCCGAACCCCAAAAAGAAGAAAAATGATGAGAGCCCTAATATTATTCGTTTGCGTTGGTTTTTTGAGCAATGCACAAGCACAAGTTGATCGATCCTTTCAGCCCCAACCCGGTCCTGCTCCCGAAATTAACTTTGGAACACCCAAAGAGCACCAGTTCAAAAGTGGTCTGACCCTTATGGTGGTAGAAAATCACAAATTGCCTCAAGTATCTGTCTCCCTGAGTATCGATAACCCCCTTGCCGTAGAAGGAGAAAAAGCAGGCTTGTCCAGACTGCTGAGCAGTATGATGGGAAAAGGATCAAAAAACATTCCAAAAGATGATTTTGACGAAGAAGTAGATTTTATGGGTGCCCGTCTGGGGCTAAGTTCCCAAGGAGGATATGCCAGTGCATTAAAACGCTATTTTCCCAGAGTTTTTGAAATGATGGCAGATGCTGCCCTTCATCCCCATTTTCTGGAAGAAGAGTTCCAAAAAGAAGTGGACAAAACCCTGGAAGGTTTGAAATCCAGTGAAAAAGACGTAAAAACTGCAGCTCGCAGGGTCGAAAACCTCCTTTCTTACGGCAAAGATCATCCCTATGGCGAATACGTTTCCGAGGAAAGTGTAAAAAGGGTTTCTATAGATGATCTCCATCAATTGTATCAGAAAAACTTCTACGCTCAAAATGCCTATATCACCATCGTGGGGGATAT
>JAACDY010000194.1 GCA_009936675.1 Bacteroidota bacterium | reverse complement strand
ATCTGATTCCGATTCCGATGGATTAAAAGACGGTGAAGAACTAGAAAAAGAAACAGACCCTCTCAATCCAGATACCGATGGTGATGGATCGCCAGACGGAATTGATGATTTCCCGTTAGACCCAAATATCTCTGTCGACTCTGATCGAGATGGTGTTTCTGATCAAAAAGAAAAAGAGATTCGAACCAATCCCGAAAATCCCGATACCGACGGGGACGGAGTCACCGATGGAGAAGAGTTGGATCAAGGTTCTAACCCACGAGATGTCGATACAGATGATGACGGCGTTATGGATGGGGAAGACGACCTTCCCCTAGACTCAAACGAAACGGTAGATACCGATCTTGACGGTTCCGGAGACAATACAGATACAGACGATGATGGGGATGGAATTGAAGACGAGGTAGAAACCGAAAAGGGCACAGACCCCAAAAAAGCCGATACTGACGAGGATGGGTTGAGCGATTTTACTGAGGAGGAATTAGGAACCGATCCCCTAAAATTGGATTCAGATGAGGATGGTCTTAGTGATGGAGAAGAAGTTGAAATCGAAACCGATCCCCTCAATGAGGATACCGATGGAGACGGTACTATTGATGGGGAAGATCAATTACCACTTGATGCTGAAGGAAGTGATGACAATGATGGAGATGGCATAAAGGATGACGAAGATGAAGATGATGATAATGACGGACTGAAGGATACTCAGGAACTCATACAAAATACAGACCCCTTCAACCCAGATTCGGATGGAGATGGTATCTTGGATGGAAAGGAAATTGAATTAAAATCCAATCCAAACAGTCCAGATTCCGATGGAGATGGACTGAATGACGGGCTAGAACTCTCCATGTCAACCAACCTAAACAGCAATGACTCTGACGGAGATGGTATTAGAGATGGAGAGGATGCTTTCCCATTAGACCCATACGAGAATATAGACACTGATGGAGATGGTTTAGGAAATGATGATGATTTAGACGACGACAACGATGGACTTTCAGATGTTACAGAATCTAAATACGCTACAAATCCTTTAAATCCAGATACCGATGAAGATGGACTTAGAGACGGCGAAGAAATAAGGCTCAACACTGACCCACTAAGAAAAGATTCCGATGGGGATCAAACCCTAGACGGTGATGATGATTTCCCACTCAATCCAGATGAAGATACCGATACCGATTATGATGGAATCGGAAACAATACCGATACGGATGATGACGATGATGGAGTAATTGACTTAATTGATAATTTTCCTACAGATGGATCAGAAGTAAACGATATCGATGACGATGGTGTTGGAAACAATGCAGATGTTGACGACGATAATGATGGAGTCAATGATTTTACAGAATTACAATTCATCGCCATTCTTCAACCTGTTGATGTTTCTTTTCCAGTTACAGCCACCAATACCGATACTACTCAAGATCGACGTGGATCACCCAATCCCTTTAGAGGAGTAGGGAAATGGAAAATCAGAAAGCAAGTCTCAGGAGGAGCGGATGCTCACTTGTTTACGGTCAAATATGGAGAGCCAGGGGCAAAGCAAAATTATGAGGATTTCTCACAACGAATCATTGTAAACAAAAGTCGAGACGATGACGATGATTTTGGTGATGGTTTCGGTAATGGAAATCAAGATGAAGATGAAGATCAAAATCAAGATGGAGATGCAACTGAAAATCAAGAAGAATATGAAGATGAATCAGAAGGTGTACTGGCTTTTATAGATCCCCCAGATTTAGACAATCCTAAAGATCACAACAAGGATGGAATTTATGAAGTTGTTCTTAGTTATATCAACACGGAAATAGGAGACCTATTTGTGCCCATTCCCGATACTCCTGTAAATTTAGTCATATCGGACACAACCTCTTTGGATGTAGCCATCCTCAAAACCACCCAAACCCCCCTAGATGAGGTAGATCCTGACCTCGTTCAATCCGATACCGATGGAGATGGATTTGTCAACTCCATTGATGAGGACGATGATGGTGATGGAATTGACAGCCAGTTTGAAGCCATGAAAACGAGTGTATTCGGAGCTCGTAGTTCAAACGGAAGAAGAATCAGATCCGATGATTTTGATGGTGATGGAATCGTAGATTCCCTCGATCCAGATGATGAAAACGATGGACTCTTAACCAAATATGAAAACCCAGATCCCAACGGAGATCGAAGCGCCGATGATGCCCTAGACACTGATGGTGATGGCTACCCCGATTATATCGACAATGATGATGATGGTGATGGTATTCTAACCATACTTGAAGGAACGGATGCAAATTTTGACGGAAATCCCGATGACTCCTTAGATTCAGACCTAGATGGTATCTATGACTATATTGACTATGACGATGACAATGATGGTATTCCAACATCCCTTGAATTGGGTGACGATAGAGATTATCGAGATTCTGACTTCGATGGAATACCGGATTACTTGGATTCAGACGATGATGGTGATGGAATCCTAACACGCTTGGAGATAGACCTAGAGGCAGAGGATTTCCCTTCCAGATTGATTGATTTGGACAAAGATGGAAAACCCAATTATCTGGATACGGACGATGATGGTGATGGTAAGCAAACCATTGATGAAGATCACAATTTTAATGGAAATCCGTCAGACGATGATGCAGACGGTGACGGTCTATTTGATGCCTATGATTCCTTGACTACAGATTGTGATGAAGACGGTGTGGTGGATGAATTGGATGATGAAAACTGTAATCCATACAACGACTCCGATGGTGATGGATTTGCAAATATTGACGAAGTCAGTTGTGGTGTTGATCCCTATAATTCACTGAGTCTGTGTACAGACTATGCATCTATTGGATTAAAAATAACAGACTTTTTCTCACCCAATGGTGATGGTATAAACGATCAATGGGCAGATGACTCATTTTTGCGTTATCCTGACAATGAAGTATGGATTTACAACCGATCGGGTCAATTGATCTTTAACGAAGTAAATTATCAAAACAATTGGTCAGGACAATTTAATAATGAAGACCTACCGGAGGGAAGTTATTATTACTTAATCGATTTTAATAGGAGTGGTAATCCTGATTATCAAGGCATTGTTTATTTAGCTAGATAATAAATGATTTTACGTTTACTGTTTTTCTTATTTCCTCTAGCTGTCTTATGTCAGCAAGATGGCTATCTCTCGCTATATACCTTCAATATGAATTTGATCAACCCTGCTTATGCAGGTTCCGAGGGAAGTCATGTTTTTTCTTTGACCTCAAGAAATCAGTGGAATACCATTGATGATAGTCCAAAAACTACAGGATTTTCATATTCAATGGCGACAAGCAAAAACGTGGGACTTGGAATTTCCATCATCTCCGACAAGATTTTTATTGAAAATCAAACAATGTTAACCATCGATTTTTCATACAAACTCACCCTAAGCGATGAAAGCGCATTGTTTTTGGGAATCAAAGGCGGTGGAAATTCATACAGTGCAGATCCGACTCCTCTTGAAGGCTATACCAATATTCCCGATCCAGCTCAGAAAACACTTAGTAGATTTAACCCCAATATGGGTGTAGGTTTTTTATTTAAGATGAATCTAATTTGGTTGTCTGGCTCAATGCCCAGATTGTTCAACTCAAAAAGAGATGAAGATATTCAGATTCAATCCAGAGATCGAATCCACATCTACTTTGCTGGTGGAACGCAGTTCAAAATCAATGAAGATTTTGCAATCAAACCCAACATAATTTTCAGAAAAGGCAAAGGTCTGCCCAATTCAATAGATTTCGGCAGTTGGGTTTCTTACCTCAACAAATTTGATGTAGGCATTTCTTTTAAATCTGGCTCTGTTTTTTCGTTTCTTGCTTCTGTTAATTTGGGGGAAAGCATTTCTATTGGTTATGCCTATGATACCTTTAGAGATGAAAACCTATCGAGACTCAACCTCAACGGCCATGAACTTGCCATTCGTTTTAATCTAGGTGAAGCTCCCAAGAAAGTCGAACCCGAGGAGAGTGTCGACGAAGAATAATACTCTGTGTAATATATCTAAATATGTTATAAAACATCTTTCTTCTATTTTAAAAAAATAATTAGCTTTATCGGTAGAAAGAGAATTAAATGGAAGAGATTGTCAATTATTTTGAAAACATTCCCGCCCTTCACCGCAGCCTGCTCATTGTAGGAGGAATTAGTTTTTTTTGGTTTTTAGAGGGAATAATCCCATTGGTTCAATTTAACTACAAAAAGTGGCGCCACGCCCTTCCTAATTTCTTTTTTACCCTTACCACCATTCTCATAAACTTTTCAATGGCGTTTTTACTTTTAAGCACCTCTGATTGGACGGTAAATAACAATTTTGGATTACTACAATGGATTCCAAGTTTACCCCTTTGGGGAGAGGTCATTTTGGGGGTTTTGCTGTTGGATTTTATCGGTGCATATCTCCCCCACTTCACCGAACATCGAATCAAACCCTTGTGGTTGATTCATCTGGTTCACCACAGTGATCCCAATGTCGATACAACAACCGCAAACAGACATCATCCTCTAGAAAGCGTTGTAAGGTTTTTCTTTACCCTATTGGGTGTTTTTATTTTGGGAACTTCAATCGGTATTATCATGCTTTATCAAGCCATTTCTGTGGTAGCTACCCAGTTTAGCCATGCTAACATCAGTTTGCCCAAAAAGATTGACCGATGGATCAGTTATTTTTTGGTTTCTCCCGACATGCACAAAGTTCATCACCACTATCGATTGCCCTATACCTACACTAACTTTGGAAATATCTTTTCCATTTGGGATAGGCTATTGGGGACTTTCAGCTATTTTGAACGAGAAAAAATTATTTATGGTGTAGATGTTTTTCCCGATGCGGAAAAAAACACTCAAATAGGAAGCCTTTTAAAACAACCTTTTGAGAAGTATCAAAGGCCCACATTGGAGCAGCTTGACTAATTCAATTCCTCTATTATTTTTTGCATTTGAGCAATAGGATGCTCTGTCTGGCTACCAGTGACCATATTCTTTAATACAAAAACTTCTTTTTGCATTTCTTCAGAACCCATAATTACCACATGGGGAATGGAACGTTGATTGGCATAATTCAACTGCTTTTTTAATTTTGCAGGCTTAGGATACAGTTCACAGGGAAATTCTTGATCTCTGAGTTTTGTCATCTGGTCAAAGCAAAAACTGGCCGAGTCGTCGCCAAAATTCAAAAACATGAGTTGGGTCTTGTGCTCGAGTGTAGCGGGAAATAAATTCAATTCCTCCAAAACCAAATAAATTCGATCAAACCCAAACGAAATACCAAAACCACTGGTGTTTTTTAGGCCAAACAAATCCGTGAGTTTGTCATAGCGCCCTCCACCGCCTATGGAACCCATCTTAACGCCCTCGGGGGGAATCACTTCCAATATTAGTCCGGTATAGTAATTCAATCCTCTGGCTAGGGTTACGTCAAATTTGAGAGATACGGAATGAAGAGATTGTCGCTTCAATTGGTCGTATATAAATTTCAATTCCTCAATGCCTTCTTGTGCAATTTCAATTCCTTCCAAAGCATTTGCCACCGCCGATATTTGGGTTTCAAAGTCACCTTCTAGGGAAAGGAAAACTTGCAAACGCTCAATGCTATCGAGTGAAAATCCTTTGGATTGGAGTTCTTTGATGACGCCATCTTTTCCAATTTTACTCAGCTTGTCCAAAGCCACCGTAAAATTAATCAATTGAGACTCAGCCCCTATACATTGGGCGATACCAGCAAGAATTTTACGGTGATTGAGGTGCACCTGAACCCCTTTGAGTTTAAGCCTAGAAAACACACGATCGTAGAGCAATACACCTTCCACCTCTTGCCAAAGCGAACGTTCACCCACCACATCAGCGTCGCATTGTAAAAATTCTTGAAATCTGCCGTGCTGAGGACGGTCGGCACGCCACACCGTTTGGATTTGATAACGTCTAAAAGGAAACACAATATCGTTTTGATATTGAGCCACATAGCGGGCGAAAGGAACGGTGAGATCGTAACGGAGGGCTTTTTGGGACAGGGAATTAGAGAATTTGGACAATTCTCCATTTTGCAAAGCCTCCAAATCAGCATTTTTCACCTTGTCTCCGGAGTTTAATATTTTGAAAATCAATCGATCTCCCTCCTCGCCGTATTTACCCAATAAGGTTTCAGAACGCTCGAAGGAGGGTGTTTCTATGGGTTGGAATCCGAAATTTTCAAAGGCTGCCGTCAACTGGGATTTTAAATAATTCCTTCTTGACAAAACTGCGGGAGAAAAATCGCGAGTTCCTTTTGGTATGGATGGTTTTACGGTTGACATATACGATGGGTATCAAGCAAAGATCAAACAATTCTAATTATTTTGAAAGAAAACTTTTTAAGTCCTCGAAGGTTTCTCCCTCTGAGATGGTAGCCCCCTTGTTCATTAATTTAAATTTTTCGTCCTTAAAATCCTCCGGAAAAGATCTGCTGGACTCAAAAATAGTTACTCGTGGATCGGATAAATGCCCAACCAACCACTGCTTGTAATCTTTTTGCATCAGTGATGGACAGTCCTCTTCCAACTTTATCAAAATCAAATCAATCCGAGAATCTTCGCATTTGAATAAAAACAAATGGTGATCACTTCTGTTTTCTAAATAAATAATTTTGTCTAGTGATTGATCCCATACCATATCACTAAATAGATCCAATAAATCTTCGGTAAGAGATGGATTTTGGGATTTTATTTGATCCCACTGGATTTTATCGATGGATTGGGCCGCAAGAAATACGGCAAACTCTTCATTAAGGCTTTCAAATTGTTCCTTGGACAAACGGGTGTATTTCATGAAATCAAATCAAAAAAAACCCCACTCAAGGTGGGGTATGGAAATTATTGTAAAATTATTTTTTTTCCGGAATGATCTCGAAAGGAAACTGAATAGAAACTTCTCTATGAAGTCTGATTTTTGCCTCATAACTTCCCAAACGTTTAATGGTTTTACCGGGAACGGCAATGGCATTTTTTTCAATTTCATGTCCCTGAGCTACAAAAGATCTGACTAAATCTGCGGCAGAAACGGATCCAAAAAGTTTGTCTCCACTCCCTACTTTGGATGGAATCTTGACCACTAGAGCCATAAGCTTTTCTCCTAATGCCTTAGCATCGTCAATAATCTTTTTCTCTTTAAAAGCTTTTTGCTTCAGGTTTTCAGCCAATACTTTTTTGGCAGAAGTGGTGGCCAATACAGCCTTACCTTGGGGAATTAGATAATTTCTCCCGTATCCGTTCTTGACTTTTACCAAATCGTCTTTAAAGCCAAGATTTTCTACGTTTTCATTTAATATTATTTGCATGACTTTAAAATTTTATTTGAGAAGGTCACCTACATAAGGCATTAGTGCCAGATGGCGTGCTCTTTTTACGGCTACAGAAACTTTTCTTTGATATTTAAGAGAAGTACCCGTTAGACGTCTGGGTAAAATTTTACCTTGTTCGTTTACGAATTTCAAAAGGAAATCGGGGTCTTTGTAATCAATATACTTGATCCCTGATCTTTTGAATCTACAATATTTTTTCTTGGTGTTGGTATCAATATTAAGGGGGGTTAAATACCGAATTTCCCCTTCTTTTTTACCACTGGATTGTTCATCAATTTTTGACATCTTACTTAAACTTTAACTTTGGATTGAATTTTTTTTCTCCTTTTCTCTGCCCACTCTTGGGCATGGATATCAAGTTTGACCGTCAAAAAACGCATCACTCTCTCGTCTCTGCGAAATTCAACTTCTAAATCGTTGATGGCCTCACCCTCACCCTCGAACTGTAACAAATGATAAAAACCACTGTTTTTGTTTTGAATGGTAAATGCGAGTTTCTTTAGTCCCCAGTTTTCTTTGTGGACAATTTTACACTTTTGTGACTCCAAAAGTGTTTCATACTTTTTTACTGCCTCCTCTATCTGAGTTTCAGACAGAACGGGATTTAGAATGAAGACAGTTTCATAATGACTCATATAAATTTATTTTAGGAAGTGCAAAAGTAAGTGAATCATTAAATTACACCAAGAGATTCATTGTTTTTTAAGATTTTTTTTTAAATTTGAGAATACTAATAGTAAATAATTAGCCCCGTTATGAAACTAAAGTACATCTACATTGACTCCAACCCCGTTGACCGCCTTCATTTTCTACAAATTTTAAAGCAGTTCCCCGATATCAATTTAATGGCTGAATTTTCTAATGCTGTTCGTGCAAAAGAATATTTGAACTACAACGCAGTTGATTTTGTAATTGTTTCCTCAGATCTGCCTGTATACAGTGGTTTCGAGTTTGTGGAACAACTCAAAGATGATACAGAAATCATCTTTCTGACCAAAACCCCAATGGATGCGATCAAATCTTATGAAAGAGGTTTCATAGACTGTATGTTAAAACCTGTCACTCATAACCGATTCAAAAGTTCAATTGATCGACTCATCAACAAATTGGAATGCTTACAATTGATTCGAGAAAAGAAAGAACACATGGTTCATTTTAAATGCAATTTCAAATCAGAAAAGCTCCAAGCCAACAGCATCCGTTGGATTGAGGCCATGGGAGATTATGTGAAAGTAGTGACCAAAAACAGAAACTATATGGTGCTCTCCACCATGAAATCATTTTTAAATAAACTCCCTGATAATCAATTTGTTAGAATTCATAAATCGTATATCGTTAACCTTAAAAAGGTGATCAACTACACCACTCGAAATGTAAATACCGATGGGGAAATACTGCCCTTGAGTCGCAAACAAAAAAGAATTTTCAAAGAGAATTTTATCAACTTTCAATAGGGATCAACGTCAAGATTGACTTTACAAGATCGGAAAATTGCAATTGATTCAAAACGATCCAATGTTTTTCTGATAATTTGTTTTACCCGATCCCGAGACTGAGAGCCTTCAATTTTTACTAAAATTTGCATCCGATATCGGTTTCTGACTCTTGCTATTGGCGGAAAAACAGGCCCCAGTATTTGACCGTAATCCGATTGAAGCAATACGTTTACAATCCACTGACTTGCTTTTTTGACCGTTTCCATATCACTGTGATTGACCACCATCCTGATGAGTCTGTTATAGGGGGGATAATGATATTCTTTTCTGTCTTTCAATTGTCGATTGAGCATCTGATCATAATCCCCTTCTATCACCTGTTGAATAATGGGGTGGTGAGGTTGGTAGGTTTGAATCAAAACTTTTCCCCTTAGTGCTTTTCTTCCTGCTCTACCGGCCACTTGACTGAGCATTTGATAGGTTCTTTCATGTGCTCGAAAATCTGGAAAATTCATCAAATGATCGGCATTTAAAACCCCGACCAAATGAACGTTTTGAAAGTCCAAGCCTTTAATAATCATTTGAGTACCCACCAAAATCTTTACTTCTTGTGCGGCAAAAGAATGAATTAACTTATCAAAAGCCCATTTCCCTCTGGTGGTATCCCAATCCATTCTTGCCACCTTAACATCGGGAAAAAGAGTGGCCACTTGTTCTTGTATTTGCTGAGTACCCATTCCCTTGGTTGAAAGATTGGGAAGTCCACAGGCGTGGCACTTTTCGGGAACCGCAATTTGATAATCACAATAGTGACACTTGAGTTGATCCGAATACTGATGATAGGTAAGGGTTACGTCACACTGATGGCATTGGGGCATATGACCACAATCCAGACACTCCATAACTGGGGCATAACCCCGTTGATTCTGGAACAATATAATTTGTTTGTCCATGGCTAGTGTTTGATCCATCTCTTGAATCAATGTTTGAGAAAAACCACCCTTCATTTGCTTTTTCTTGTACGCTGATTTTAAATCGATGGTATTAATTTCAGGCAATGCTACTTTACCATACCTTTCACCAAGCTGAACCCAACCATATTTACCCGATAATCTGTTGAATGAACTTTCCAAAGCCGGTGTTGCTGAACCCAATATAACTTTGGCTTGATACATTCCTGCCAATACAACAGCACTGTCTCTAGCATGGTATCGAGGAGAGGGGTCAAACTGTTTGTAAGACAACTCATGTTCCTCATCTACGATCACCAAACCCAGTTGATGAAAGGGAAGAAAAAGTGCAGAGCGGGTTCCTACTATGATTTTAGCGTTGGGATTGTTTTCAAGGATGTTATTCCAGACTTCAGTCCGCTCATGAACAGAGAATTTGGAATGATATACGGTTACCTCAGAGCCAAATCGCGCTTGTAATCTTTGAACCATTTGTGGGGTTAACGAAATCTCAGGCAAGAGATATAAAACCTGCTTGCCCTTTGTAATGGCCTGGGCAATCAATTCTATATAAACCTCGGTCTTCCCGGAACCTGTTACCCCTTGAAACAAAACCACGGATTTTTCCTCGAAAGTATTGTTGATTTCGTTTAGGGCAATTTGTTGAGCATCGGACAAAGCTCTTTTTTGATCTTGTTTTTTGAAATCGTAAAGCAAACGATCCTCCCGAAAAGACTGCTCTTCCATAATTCCTTTGCTGATCAGCGTCCTGAGGGCCGCTGGGGTAGAATTACTTTTATCCAGCAAGTCTTTGGATTTTTTCCATTCATCACCTTTGGGATTTTGGTCAAAAATTCCCATCAGCAATTGCTTTTGTTTGGTAGCATTTTTAAGTGCTTCAAAAACCTCCTCTAGCTTATGGGTTTCCAAAATCGTTTGGGATAATCGAACATATCTGACAAGTTTGGGTTTGTATTTTTCACTCAGTTTTTGATGAATGTCCACTACTCCTTTAGAAAACAAATCCTGCAACAGTCCCAATACACTTTTCTTACCTAGAATCTCAATGATTTCTTTGATGCTCAAAGCTTTGACCTCTAGGGCTTCATAAACCAAGAAGGCGTCATCACTCAGTGTGCTTTTTTCCGCTTCCGAGATATCTTTTTTGATCACAATGGTCTCACTTTCCAACAGAAAAGTAGCAGGCAGTGCAGCTCGAAGAATATCCCCCAACTTACTTTGATAGTAGTCCGATAACCAATACCAAAATTCAAGCTGCTTTGGAGTGACACTAGGGGATTTCTCAAGGATCAGTTCAATGAATTTAGGAGTATATCTTTGGGGAGCTTGATCGTGAAGTTTTACCACAACTGCGGAGTAAACCTTTGATTTACCAAAAGAAACTGCAACTCGAAAACCTGGCGCTAAGGTGGCATAATCTTCTGTGGTAACCGCATAAGTATAGGGTTCACCAAGTGCTAAAGGAAGAAGAACATCTGCGAAATACTGCATTGTTTAAAAGTACAACTTTGCTCAATATCAAGAAGGCACTTGATCGGTATTTTTGAGTCGATTTAAGGTTGCGTTCAACTCAAAACCAAGCAGCAATACACTCGAGTTGAGCCAGATGTAAAATAAAAAAATCAACAACGCTCCTATCGAACCATAAAGTTGATTGTATTGGGAGAAATTTTCAATATAAACACCAAACAAATAAGTTGTCATTAGGATCAGCAAACAAGTCATCAAGGCACCCGGGGAGAAAAAACGGGTTTTTTTACCCTCTATGGTTCCAAAATAATATAAAATCGCAACCGAAATATAGACCAAAATGGTGTAGAAAAACAATTGCCCAACTCTGATCCAATTGATTTCACTGGGAATCAATTCATCGAGATTGCTCAAAATAAAAATCTCAAAGAACACCAAAGCCATTACCCCTCCCAAAAGCAATACAGCCAAAAGAATACCGACCATCATAGAATACAAATATTGCCGAATGAATGAGCGTGAAAGTTCGACGTGATAGGATCCTTCAAAGCTTGAAAAAATGGAACTCACCCCGTTTGCAGTAAGAAAAACAGATAATAGAAACACCGATGACAGAAGCCCTGCGCGCTGTTTTTGGCGTATGTCATTAAAAATATCTGTAAAAAAAATCTGACTTTCCTGAGGCAGCAACAGTTCAATAAAATCAAAAAGAATGCCGTCAAAATTCTCAATGGGAATAAAGGCAATCAGATTCAGGATAAAAAGCAAAAAAGGAAACAGAGCCATAAAAAAGCTGAAAGAAATACTTCCTGCACGTGAGGACAATGCACCTTTTACTATCCCCGAAACGTACATCTCGGCAAGATCGTAAAAAGAAAAGCCTCTGTACCCTGGAATTTTTATGGCTTCCAAGAACCCAACCAAATTTTTGACAATGGGTATTTTTTTTAATTTTTCTTTCAAAAAAATTTCCTTTGATCAAAGATAAAACAAATCTAATTGTGTTTGTAAATTTGTCAGATGCATACACTACTGGTTTTGGTCGGAAAAACCAACGACTCCAGAATGATCTCTTTGATGGAAGACTATACCAAACGTATCAATAGATACCACCGTTTGGATATTCAAGTTGTCCCCGAGCTTAAAAACAAAGGGAAAATGAGTGAAAAAATTCAAAAACAAAAAGAAGGTGCGTTGATCCTTGAGAAACTAAAAGCAGGAGATTGGGTGATTCTTCTCGATGAAAAAGGCAAGACAATTGATTCCATTGGCTTTTCTCAATACATCAATACCAGAAGGTCTGGATCTCATAAAAGAATGGTCTTTATCGTAGGAGGACCCTATGGATTTTCTGAAGAAATGTATGCCAGAGGTCAAGAAAAAATTGCATTGTCCAGCATGACATTTTCTCATCAAATGATTCGGGTTTTTTTCTTAGAACAACTTTACAGAGCCAACACCCTATTGAACAATGAACCCTACCATCACAAATAGCTTTATGGAACTTATCTTTGGAACCCACAATAATAACAAACTAATAGAAATTCATAAACTTCTGCCATCTAGTTATATGCTCAAAAGTCTAACCGACCTAAACTACGATTCCGAAATTGAAGAAACAGGCTTAACACTTGAGGAAAATGCATTGATCAAAGCCAGGACGATATTCAATACTTTTAAAAAAGATTGTTTTGCAGACGATAGTGGCTTGGAGGTCTCTGCCTTGGGAGGAAAACCCGGAGTGTTTTCAGCAAGATATGCCGGAAATCATAGAAATGCTGAAGACAATACCCAAAAAATTTTGAGAGAAATGAAAGGAATCACTGATCGTCAGGCACAGTTCAGGACTGTCATTGCACTGATAGTTGGAGGAACTGAATATCTGTTTGAGGGGATCATCAAGGGAGAAATTTCGAACAGCCCCTTGGGTCAAAACGGTTTTGGCTATGATCCCATTTTTATACCCGAAAAACAACCACTCACTTTTGCTCAACTGACACTGTACGAAAAAAACAAAATAAGCCATCGTTCGAGGGCTTTTGAAAAATTAGTAGAATTTCTAAAACGTTAAAATTCAATTTGATTTCTAATTTGTTAATTTTAATCTTTAATATGCCAATGTATATTCAAAGATGATAAAAAGACTTGTGATTTTTTTATGCTTCATTCATGGAATGACGGTGATGGGTCAAGAACAAATACAATACCTCAAAGGTGTTGTGGAAAATGACGCTACAGGATTCCCAATGGAAAGTGTGCACGTTCTCAATCTGAACTTGGTGGAGGGCACGACCACAGATAATAAAGGGAATTTTGAAATTCGTGTCCAAACCAATGACACCCTCTATTTTTCTTATTTGGGCTATAAATCACTGAAAATTACAGTGACCCAAGACATGATTAAGTTTGAGAATTCCAAGTTTAAAATCACACAATTGGCCTATGCATTGGAAGAGATTATACTCCGCCCCTATCAATTGACCGGTTATTTGGATATCGATGTAAGAAATGTACCCATCAACTCTGCTGGTAGATATAGGATTCCCGGTCTACCCAGTGCGGGATATGAAGGAGGAAATAGAAACCCAGGAGCCATCACCAAAACTTTTGCTGCAATTTTCAATCCCGCTGATTTTTTACACAACCTTTTTGGTAAAAAAGGAGTTCAGATGCAGAAATTAAAGAAAATGAGAGAGAATGATGAACTAAAAAATCTTTTGGCTTCAAAATTTGATCGTGAGATCATCACCCAATTATTAAATCTAGATCGCTTGGATCTCGATGAGATTCTTCGAAATTGCAATTATTCAGATACTTTTATCAAAGAGTCCAATGATTTACAAATCCTTGAGGCCATCAGTGGATGTTATGAAGAATACCGTGTTTTGCAAATGTAATTGTGGATTTAAAGGAAATTCTTCTAACCCACCATTCCTCAATAGCTAGCCGTGAACAGGGAGGGGCTTTTATCAATCAACATCCAGAATTCTTCCCTTCCCTTTTGGAGCTGACTTGTACTCCCCAAGAAAAAAGAGAAAATATTCTTGCATCTTGGATATTGGAAAAATACGTTATAGAAAAACTCAGCTGTTTGGACTCCCATCTAATAATATTTCTAAAGAGAGCAAAGCAACAAACCAATGAAAGTAAAAAAAGGGCGATGGCTAAAATTCTCTATTATTATTTTAGAAATGAAGATAGAAGAAAGCTTCTATCAACTCAAAAGATTGACCTCATTATAGATATTTGTTTTAGCTATTTGTTGACCTTTAAACAACTAGCCCCATTGTGTTTTGCATTAAAAACCTTACACTTTTTTAGAAAACACCAAGCATGGATAGAGGAGGAAATGCAAGCCTTTGTCGAGAAAAATCTACCCAACAGCAGTCCTGGGTTTAGAGCGGCAGTAAGACAAATCTCATGAATTTTAAACTCAGTTTAGCGGAAGAAACTTTATCTTTACACCCATTAACAGCAATATGAAACTCAGTCCACTTAATGCCATTTCACCGATAGACGGTCGCTATCGCGGGAAGACCAAAAGTTTATCCAAATACTTCTCTGAAGAAGCTTTGATCCAATACAGGGTAAGGGTGGAAATTGAGTATTTTATCGCACTTTGCGAAATCCCACTTCCCCAGTTGGAACAGCTTAATAAAAGTGTTTTTGAAGATTTACGAAGTATTTACAAACACTTTTCGGAGGAAGACGCTAAGGAAATTAAGGATATTGAAAAAACCACCAACCATGACGTTAAAGCCGTTGAATACTTTATCAAAAAAGAATTCGATAAGTTGGACTTGGGCAAATACAAAGAATTCATTCATTTTGGGTTGACCTCCCAAGACATCAACAACACTGCCATTCCTTTGTCAATAAAGGAAGCCCTTCACAAAATATATCTTCCAAATTTAGAAGAAGTTTTGGAGGCCTTGTCAGAACTCTCAGAAACCTGTACCAACATTCCCATGTTGTCCAGAACACATGGTCAACCGGCCTCACCTACCCTGCTGGGTAAGGAGATTACCGTTTTTTCACATCGCTTGGAAATCCAAAAAGCCAGCTTGATGCAAGTGCAAAATGCCGCAAAATTTGCTGGGGCTACAGGTAACTTTAATGCACACCAAGTCGCCTACTCCGAAATCAATTGGAAAAACTTTGGAAAAAAATTCGTCGAAGAACAATTGGGCCTAGATTATTCTTTTCCAACCACTCAAATCGAACACTACGACAGTATCGCAGCCCTTTGTGATGCTCTCAAAAGGATCAATACAATTTTCATTGACTTTAACAGAGACATTTGGACTTATATCTCAATGGATTACTTCAAGCAAGTTATCAAAGAGAATGAGGTCGGTTCCTCGGCTATGCCTCACAAGGTGAATCCCATCGATTTTGAAAATGCCGAAGGCAATTTGGGAATCGCCAATGCACTGCTGAACTTCTTTTCTACAAAACTACCCATTTCAAGGTTACAGCGAGATTTGACCGACAGCACCGT
>JAACDY010000025.1 GCA_009936675.1 Bacteroidota bacterium | reverse complement strand
TTGGTAGGTGCAGTAACCAATTTGTCTTCAATTCTGAAAAAAATATTCATGGTTCCCGCTTCTTCCAAAAACTCGTGAGATTTGGCATCCGTCCATACGATCTGTTGGTATCCTTGCTTTTGAGCCAAGGAAGTAGGGTAGAATTGAGCGCCATAGTTTCCTGCCGCTTTGGTATAGCCAATCCCTCCGTCTGCGGCTCGACTAAACTCCTCGGCAATCAAAACGTTCACTTCTCCACCATAATAAGATTTCACAGGACAGCAAATGATGATAAAAGTGTATTCCTTGGATGGGGAAGCTTGCACACAGGCCTGACTTGAAAAAACAAAAGGACGAACATAGAGTGAATTTCCAATACCTGGTTTGATCCAATCTTTATCCAAATTCACCAATGTTTTTAAGCCTTCAAAAAAATACTTTTCAGGAAATACAGGAATCTGAAGTCGCTCAGAAGAACGATTGATACGCTTAAAATTTTGATCTGGTCTAAAAAGCCAGACCTTATCCTCATTGTCTTTGTAGGCTTTCATGCCTTCAAAAACCGCTTGTCCATAATGAAGTACACTCATGGATGGCTCAAAAGAAAGAGGTTGATAGGGAATCACTTCTGGCGTTTGCCATTTTTCATTTTTGTATTTACATACAAACATATGGTCTGTAAAAACAGACCCAAAAGTCAAGTTTTCAAAATCCACATGGGCCAAATTAGAAGCCGAAGTTCTCTCTATTTTCATTTTTTTCTAAAAAGTATTGACAAAATTACTTTTTTTACTTTTAATAATTTCTATTGATTTGGTTTTTTAAACACTAAATCATCAATTTCCTATGTTTTATTTGAATTAAAAAACTATTATTATGGTAAGCAAAAGAAATGTTCAATGAATCTAATGGGATTTTATCCATGCCAAAAAAAATAATTAAAACAGGAGACGGATCTCCCTCCTTGTATATAGACCAATTAAATGAGACCTATCATTCCAAACACGGAGCCATCACAGAGTCGGATTATGTCTATATAAAAAAAGGTTTTGCTTACTGGTTAGATCTAAACAATCAAAGGGCACCTAGGGTTTTTGAGATGGGGCTCGGAACAGGACTGAATGCCTACCTCAGTTATGTCTTTGCTTTAGATCGTAAGGTTTTATGCGAGTATGTTTCAGTAGAAAAGTATCCTTTATCCATTGACGAAGTTCAATCCCTTGGAATGAAAGATGCACTTCCGTCTCCAGAGCATCACCATTTTTTTGACCAATTGCACGAGGTGGATTGGGGACAAAACCTTTCTCAATCAGATTTTGTATTTAAAAAATTAGAGCAAGATTTCTTCAGTGTAGCGTTAGATCAAAGTTTTGATATTTTGTTTTACGATGCTTTTGGTTATCACGCCCAATCGGAGATGTGGCAGGAGAAAGCCCTTCAGAAATGTTATGATCTACTCCAGCCCGGAGGAGTTTGGGTCAGTTATTGCGCCAAGGGATCTGTAAGAAGATGCTTGGAGAAAATAGGTTTTTCGGTCGAGCGTCTGGAAGGCCCACCCGGAAAACGAGAAATGTTGAGAGCCATAAAGTAGGTTTAGTTTATTTTTGACAATTATTACAAATGAAACCGACATGATTATTTTAATCATCAAAGTTTACATGTGATACCATAAATATTAAAAATAAACACATGAAATTATTGGTTACCGGTGCAACGGGACTAATTGGGAAAAAGATCATTGACATTGCCAAAGAACGCAATATTGAGGTTCATTTTTTAAGTACTCGCAAGGACAAATTGATTGATTCGGGTGCCCTCAAAGGTTTTTATTGGAACCCTCAAAAGGACGAAATTGATGATGGCTGTTTTGAAGGTGTCGATACATTGATTCATTTGGCTGGCGCAAGTATTTCCAAACGGTGGACGACCAAAAACAAAAAAGAAATTTTGGAAAGTAGGGTGAATGGATCCCGATTGTTGAAAAAGGCTCTAGATCGACAAAAAATTAAAATGAATAACATCGTGTGTGCTTCAGCTATTGGGATTTATCCCAACAGTTTGGATGAGGTTTACGAGGAAAACAGTCCTTTGAAAAAGTCAAATTTTTTGCAAGAAGTCACCTCTGCATGGGAGAGAGAATCAAAGGCTTTATCCGATCACACCCAATATTTGTCAGTTTTGAGAATCGGTTTGGTTTTGGCCAAGGAAGGAGGCTTGCTATCTCAATTGACCTTGCCGGTACAACTTTTTTCGGGAACGGCTTTTGCTTCTGGAAAACAGTGGCAAAGTTGGATTCATATTGATGATCTGTCTCGTTTGTTCTTTATGGCTGTTGATGAAGACTGGGAGGGAACGTATAATGCTGTTGCCCCCAATCCTGTTTCACAAAGAGATATGATAAAAGCGATAGGAAAGGCCTTGAGTCGTCCTGTTTTTTTGCCCAATATTCCCGCTTTTTTGATGAAAATAGTCATGGGTGAACGTTCCATTTTAATTTTGGGAAGTCAAAAAGTCAGTGCCGAATTGATTCTTTCAAAGGGATTTGAATTTCATTTCCCCTTTTTGCCACAGGCACTAAAGAACGTTTATGTAAAAAAAGAATGACATTTTGACAAAAAAGATGAGTTGGCAATAATTTTGAAGATTAGTAAATAAATAAAAAAAATGGCAGATAAAACATCAAAACCCAAGGCAAAAGCAAAGAAATCTACTGCTGAAAAAAAAAGCAGTAAATCAGACATTTCAAAGCAGCTGGAGGAATTGAATGAAAGTCTAAACCAAGAGAAAGACAAATATCTTAGGTTGTTTGCGGAGTTTGAAAATTTTAAGAAAAGAACTGCCAGAGAGCGTATAGAACTTTTCAAAACTGCGGGTCAAGAGGTGATCAGTGCCATTTTGCCCATTTTGGACGATTTCGAACGAGCCATTAATCAAACTCTTGAGGAGGACAGAAAGCCTATTGAAGGATTTGTGCTGATTAACAATAAATTGGCAGATGTATTAAAAAGCAATGGTTTGAATGTTACTGAAACCAAAATAGGCGATACATTTGACGCTGAAATACACGAGGCCATCACCCTTATTCCAGCTCAGGATGATGCCCAAAAGGGAAAAATAATCGACATCATTGAAAAAGGATATCAATTGGGAGATAAGATCATCAGGTTCCCCAAGGTGGTCGTAGGACAATAAATCACATGAAAGAAGATTTTTACGAAATATTGGGCGTATCGAAGGGCGCATCAGCCAATGAAATTAAAAAGGCTTACCGCAAAAAAGCCATAGAATTTCACCCCGATAAAAACCCAGGAGATAAGCAAGCAGAGGCCAATTTCAAAAAAGCAGCCGAGGCATACGAGGTGTTAAGTGATCCTCAGAAAAAATCCCAGTACGATCAGTTTGGTCATTCAGCTTTTGAGTCTGGCGGCTTTGGAGGCGCAGGTGGAAGTATGAATATGGATGATATTTTCAGTCAATTTGGAGATATTTTTGGAAGTGCTTTCGGAGGAGGAGGTTTTGGTGGATTTGGTCAATCACAGGCCAGAGGAAAAGGAGGCAATCTCAGAATCAGAGTTCAACTCAGTTTGAAGGAGGTGGCCAATGGCGTGGAAAAGAAAATTAAAGTCAGAAGAAAAGTTCAAGCCGTAGGAGTCAGCTATACCAGTTGTGGAACTTGTAAAGGAAGAGGTCAGGTAATGCGGGTCACCAATACCATTTTGGGGAGGATGCAGAGTGCTTCTACTTGTCCCAAATGTAATGGTAGTGGGCAAACATTATCCAATCGACCATCGGGAAGCGATGCCAACGGTTTGGTTGAGCAGGAGGAAACGGTATCCATCAAAATACCTGCGGGAGTGGAAGAAGGGATGCAATTGAAGGTGACTGGAAAAGGTAACGAGGCAGCGGGTAATGGTATATCGGGAGATCTGTTGGTTTTGATCGAAGAAAAATCTGACGACCATTTTGTTCGTGAAGGAAACCACTTACATTTTGACCTATACATCAGCGTATCCGAAGCCGCTTTGGGTGTGTCCAAAGAAATTAATTTGCTAGAAGGAAAAGTCAGAATCAAACTCGAATCTGGAATACAATCTGGAAAAACCCTCAGGTTGAGGGGTAAAGGAATACCCGATCTAAATGGATATGGAAAGGGTGACCTTTTGGTTCATGTCAATGTTTGGACCCCCAAAACACTCAGTAAGGAACAAAAGCAATTTTTTCAAAAAATGTTAGAGGACGAAAATTTCATCCCCAATCCAGACAAGTCTGACAAATCATTTTTTGAAAAGGTAAAGGACATGTTCGCATAAATCTCCAATCTGAGAAAAAATATATATATTTGAATAACACTAATTCTTTAGTGTTATTTCTTTTTCATAGCAATTTTTTTCCCATCCTTAGAAATAAGGGTGGGTTTTGTTTTTGTATTATCTTCGTATGGAATATAAGTCATGCAAAAATTGGTAGATTTTTTTAATTATCAGATTAGAATTGGTAGCGATATCGTTTTGACCCCCAAATCAATTTTGATCATTCTTCTAGTTTTTTTTCTTACCTACCTTTTTCTGAAGCTATTCCGACGTGTTGTATTTAGAACCCTTAATAATGACACCAAACTAAAGTTTAAGGGGATTTTAACCTTTTTCAATTACCTAATATATTTGATCGTTATACTGATCACTTTAGACAATGTTGGGGTAAAAGTAAGTGCAATTTTTGCTGCATCTGCAGCTCTTTTGGTGGGGATTGGATTAGCCCTGCAAACCTTGATTCAAGATGTTTTTTCTGGGGTTTATATTCTAGCCGATAAAACCGTACATGTAGGAGATGTCATACAAGTTGATGGTCAAGTAGGGCGGGTAGAAAATATCACGCTCAGAACTACTAGGGCAGTTACCAGAGATAATAAAGTATTGATCATACCGAATCACAAATTTTTAACGTCCATACTTTACAATTGGACTGAAAATGGAGTGTTAACTAAAGAGACCATACAATTTGGTGTCGCTTACAAAACAGATGTCAATTTGCTCAAGGAGGCAATCATTGAGATCACCAATAGCCATCCGAAGGTGTTAAAGAATCCAGCGCCTTTTTTGCTTTTCGAAGATTTTGGGGACAGTGCATTGATGTTTCAGCTTTTCTTTTCGATGAACAAAAGCTTCGAGGCCAATATTGTGAAAAGCGACCTTAGGTTTAAAATTTTCGAACGACTGAAAGTACTTAATATTGAGATTCCATTCCCTCAAAGAGTCGTTACTTTTAAGAATGATATTCCAAAAACTAATGAAGAAAATCTTATTGATTGAGGACGAAGAACCCATCAGAAGGGTATTGATCCGCATTTTAGAAGAAGAAAATAAGGACTATATGATCACTCAATGTGAAGATGGAAAATTGGGGCTAACCACCCTGTTAAAAGAAGATTTTGATTTGGTATTGTGTGACATCAAAATGCCGAAAATGGACGGTGTGGAGGTATTACAAAAAGCAAGAGAAAATGGCCTCAATGTCCCTTTTATCATGTTGACTGGTCACGGGAATGTTTCTACTGCAGTTGAGGCCATGAAATCTGGAGCCTATGATTTTATTTCCAAACCACCAGATTTGAATCGATTACTGACTGCGGTCAGAAATGCATTGCAAATCAAGAATTTGGTTTTAGAGAATAAAAATCTCAAAAAACGCATTGCCAAAAAGTATGAGATGGTCGGTGAATCCCCCCAGATCAATGAGATTCACCATCTAATCGAAAAGGTAGCTCCTACAGAGGCAAGGGTATTGATTACGGGAGAAAACGGAACTGGTAAAGAGCTGGTGGCTCATCATTTACATCAAAAAAGTAATCGATCGGGGTCTCCTTTTGTGGAAGTGAATTGTGCTGCCATTCCTGCCGAGTTGATTGAAAGTGAACTTTTTGGTCATATCAAAGGGGCTTTTACTTCGGCCATCAAAGATCGTCCGGGTAAGTTTGAAATCGCCAATGGGGGTACACTGTTTTTGGATGAAGTTGCAGACATGAGTCTTGCTGCTCAAGCCAAGGTGTTGAGAGCACTTCAAGAAAACAAAATCCAGAGAGTAGGGGGTGAGAAAGACATAAAAGTTGATGTTCG
>JAACDY010000193.1 GCA_009936675.1 Bacteroidota bacterium | reverse complement strand
CTGTGACAACAGCTATGTCTAACGAATATAGAAAGGAGGTGTCAAATGTCTTACATATGTAATTTAGGGAAGTTAGGACAGCAGATACCAACCAGTACTGCGTTCTAAGCTATCCTTATCTATAAGTCAAATGCGAGCCGATGGGCTCGCATTTTTTTTTGTTTTTAGTGCTATTTGATTTAATATGATCTCTAGCGATCTAGTTTAGAATTATGTCTATCTTTAGGCACTATGCAAAAAGATTTGGCCATCGTAATCCCTTGCTATAATGAGGCCAATCGCTTACCCGTTTCTCAGTTTAAAAAATTCCTCTCTGTTCAATCCAAAGTCTCTGTTTTTTTTGTGAATGATGGGTCTAAAGACAAAACCCATGAAGTGCTGTCGGCCTTAAAAAATGAATTTCCCAAACAAATTGAAGTCATCAACATGCCCCAAAATAGTGGAAAAGCCAATGCTGTTAGGATGGGAATCCGTCAAACAATACTCCAAAAAGATTTTTACAGAGTAGCCTATCTGGATGCAGACTTGGCCACCAGCCTTGAAGAATGTCTTCGTCTATCAGAAGAGGTAAAAGATGAGATAGTACTGGCTTTTGGGTCAAGAATTTTGAAGCTGGACAATCAAATCAAAAGAAAATGGTACCGTTTCCTTCTGGGAAGGTTGGTTGCCACTGCCATTTCCAATACTTTAAAACTAAGTATTTACGATTCTCAATGCGGTTGTAAAATTTTTGAACCCCAAACCGCCGAAAAAATTTTCGATAAAGTCTTTATTTCCAAATGGCTTTTTGATGTTGAAATTTTCTTTAGAATGATTCGTCTTTTTGGTCGGTCTAAAATTCAAAATCAAATTAGGGAAATTCCTCTCAAGGCATGGGTCGACACGCCAGACTCGAGGGTGAGTCCACTCTATTTTTTTACCTTGTGGTGGGATCTTTATAAAATATCAAAACATTATAAACGTTGAGTCTTAAAGAAAAAATAAAGCGAGACTTTAGTTCTCCCTATGGATTGATCTTTGCACTTTTGGCGGGAATACGCTTGTTTTTCAATGCAGTCATTCCGCTGACAGACAAAACCGAAGCGCGCTATGGAGAAGTCGCCCGATTGATGGCCGAAACGGGAAATTGGATCGTCCCACAAATTGATTACGGCGTCCCATTTTGGGCCAAACCTCCTTTGTCTACCTGGCTCTCTGCCGCTTCTGTCAACCTACTGGGTACCTCCGAATTTGCCTTGAGACTTCCTTTTTGGATCATGGCAGTTTTAATTGCTTTATTGTTGATCCCCTACGGACACCAAAAGAAAATTAACGGCTTAATCCCTGGAATTGTCCTTTTTACACTTCCCGAGTTTTTTCTCCATGCAGGTGTTCTTTCCACCGATATGATGCTTTCCTTTTCGGTGGGTCTAACGATGATGGGCTTCTGGGAATTTATGCAGTCCGTAAAAAGTAGGAACTCAGGATTACTTTTTTTTGTGGGAATCGGTTTGGGTCTACTGGCCAAAGGCCCAATCATAGGGGTGCTGAGCTTTCCTCCCCTGTTCTTGTGGTGCCTTCGTCAACGAATCTCATTGAAGAAGATCTTTCAAATCCCTTGGGTATTGGGTGGGCTTTTGACCCTTTCAATAGCACTGCCCTGGTACTGGCTAATGGAAATAAATTCCCCCGGCTTTGTTGACTATTTTGTGGTGGGAGAGCACTTTCTGCGTTTCGTTGATTCCTCTTGGTCGGGAGATAAATACGGTTTTCCCAAACAACAACCTTTAGGAATCATTTGGGTGCTTCTTCTGGCCGGTGCATTGCCTTGGTCTTTTGTCCTTTTGGGTCAACTGAAAAAGGGAATTAAAAAAGTTTGGAATGATCCTTGGCAGCTTTTCCTGTGGCTTTGGATATTGTGGACACCATTTTTCTTCACTTTTTCAAAAAGTTTGATCCATACTTATACCCTTCCCGTAATGATTCCCATTACCCTTTTAATTGTCCACCATTGGTCATCGCTTAGAACAAAAAAAACCGTTCTATATATGGCCATCGGACTCCCCATTTTGTTGGTTGGAATCTACTTTTTGGAACCCACTCAAAAAATCCTTTCTGACAGCACAGATAAAAGTTTGGTCTTTCACCCTAAAATTGAACCCTCGAAACTTTATGCATTTCCTTTCAAATCTTATTCCAGTCAGTTTTACTCTAAAGGAAAAATAAAAATCATTTCTCCCAATACCCTTGAAAAAATGGTTGAGGATTCGACTTCATTCTCCATAATTATCAAAAAAAGACACCTTGAAGATCTTTCACCAAAGGTTATGGGTAAACTAAACCTGCTAATGGAAAGAAGAAAAGACATACTTTATCATTATAAATAAATTCAAATACTATTTTTACGAATCGATTTGAAGTCGAAAATCATAAGTCCAATTCAAAATATTTTGAATGAAATCAAGTAATATTAATGTTTAGAATAAATAAAGTCATTCTGATTTTTGTTTGTCTGATGTCTTTTTGTGCTCAAGGTCAAATCTCAGGAATCGTATTGGATAAAAATACCGAGACTCCCATCGAGTATGCTACAATAGTTTTGAAACAGGAGGGGCAGATTTTGGAAGGATCCGTTTCAAAACCTGACGGCAGTTTTCTTCTTCCCATTTCTAACGATGGCAACTTCACTGTAGAAATCAGATTTCTTGGCTATCAGAAATTAGAAACCGAAAATGTCGTTGCTCAAAAAAACACTCCCCTTGATCTAGGAGTCATCGGGCTACAAACTAGCCAAAACATCTTGGACGAAGTAGTTGTCGATGCCCAACAAACGGCTGTTCTCAATAAAATTGACCGTCAGATATACTCGGCCAGTGAATTTACGAGTGCCAGAGGGGGGACGGGAATTGATGTTGTTAGAAATCTACCTTCGTTAAGTTTCAATGGCTTGGGCGAAATTAGCCTCAGGGGCAGCACTGGCTTTGTACTGTTGTTGAACAACAAACCCATACAGTCCGATCTTCAAAGTTTATTGATCCAAATCCCCGCCAACAGCATAAAACGTATCGAAATTATTACTTCTCCATCGGCTCAATACGATGCAGATGGAAAGGCGGGAATCAT